>SLIL01000173.1 GCA_007135645.1 Bacteroidales bacterium | reverse complement strand
TAGGTGAATTCCTGCTCCTATTTCTGGCTCAACTAAAAGCCCTGCATAAGCCAGTGAGTTTTATCACGGGAACACCAGATATTATATATTGATGCAATCACCACAAATAAATGGATAAATTCAAAAGAATTTTCAGTTACCTGATCCCCTATAAACTGGCGGTGTCATTGAACGTTCTCTTTAGTTTTCTGAGTGCGGTGTTCAATGTTTTTTCCGTGATCATGGTAATTCCTGTGCTAAATATTCTTTTCGAGATCCAGCCCGTTGTTACCGAATCGGTTCCTTTTGCCTTTTCGGCCGATGCCATAAGCACCAATTTCTACTATTACGCCAGCTATCTGATGCTGCGCTATGGCAGCCTCGCAACGCTTATAGCCGTTGGTATTTTTGCAATTATGATGAGTTTTCTCAAGAATGCCTTTAAATACGCTGCCATGTACAATCTTGCCTGGATACGCAATGTGGTAGTTAAAGACATCCGCAACGACCTGTACCAAAAATCATTGATCCTGCCCCTGTCCTATCATTCCAACGAAAAAAAGGGAGACCTCATAAGCCGTATGACCAGCGATGTGCAACAAATAGAGCATAGTGTTATCAGCTCCCTGGAAATGGTTTTTCGCGAACCCATTACTATTCTGGTGATATTGCTCTCCCTGTTTATCATGAGCACCCACCTTACACTGGGTGTGCTGATACTTCTGCCGGTAAGCGGGCTTATCATTGGCCGCATTGGAAAAACACTACGCTCAACTGCTTTAAAGGGGCAGAACAAACTTGGCGTGATACTTTCGGTGCTGGAGGAAACACTTACAGGGATCAGGGTTATCAAGGCATTCAATGCTGAGGAAAAGATGAAAAACCGGTTTTTCAGCATCAATAGTTTTTACACCCTCATCATGACCAAGATGTATCGCCGGCAATACATGGCCTCGCCGGTAAGCGAATTTCTGGGTACCGTGGTTGTGATCCTTATTGTATGGTATGGCGGATCGCTGGTATTAAGTGATGCAAGCAGCCTCTCCCCTGCGGCTTTCATTGGCTATCTTATCCTTTTTGCCCAGATCATCAATCCGGCAAAATCTTTTTCAACGGCCTATTACAACATCCTCAAAGGGCTGGCTTCAGCAGACCGCATTGATGATATACTTCAGGCAGAGGTAAAAATAAAAGACCAACCGGAAGCAAAACCATTGGATCGATTCCAGGATAGCATTGAATTTATAAATGTAAGCTTCCGTTATGAACAGGATATTGTACTTAAAAACATCAACCTTACCATCCCCAAAGGAAAAACCGTTGCCCTGGTAGGACAGTCAGGGGCAGGAAAATCTACCCTGGTAGATCTGATCCCCAGGTTTTATGATGTTACAGAAGGACAGATCCTTGTGGATGGCACAAATATTCGCGAAATTAAGCTGCACGACCTGAGGGCGTTGATGGGCAATGTGAACCAGGAAGCCATTCTTTTCAACGATAATTTTTTCAACAACATTGCTTTTGGCGAATTCAATGTGCCTGAAGAGGATGTAATAAATGCTGCCCGTATAGCCAATGCCCATGAATTTATTGAAAAAACTCCCCTGAAGTATTATACCAATATCGGAGACCGTGGCAATAAACTCTCAGGAGGTCAGCGTCAAAGGGTCAGCATTGCAAGGGCCGTTTTGAAAAACCCACCCATACTTATCCTTGACGAAGCCACCTCTGCACTGGACACCGAATCGGAAAAACTGGTACAGGATGCACTGAGCAACGTAATGAAAAACCGTACCTCTGTGGTTATTGCACACAGACTTTCCACGGTTGTTAATGCAGACCTCATCTGTGTATTGCACGAAGGTGAGATTGTAGAACGTGGCACACACGATCAATTGCTCCAGAAAGAAGGTTATTACAAAAAACTTCATAGCCTTCAAATGTTTGCAGAATAAAATCATTGATTATTTTTGCCTAATCAAATAAAAACAACCTAAACAACAAAGATCAAATTAAAACTTGAAAAGATGGATTTAACCAAAGTAATGGCAATTTCAGGTAAAAGCGGCCTGTTTAAAATTATTTCTCAGTCAAGAGCAAGTATTATTGTTGAATCATTTGCCGATGGAAAGAAGATGCCAGTATTTGCTCATCACCGTTCTTCAGTGCTTGAAGACATCAGCATGTTTACCTACACCGAAGATATTCCACTTAAGAATGTGATCTGGAGCATTTACCAGAAAGAAGAAGGAAAACCGGTAAGCATTGACCTTAAGTCAGACAACGAAACGCTAAAGGCTTATTTTGAAGAGGTATTGCCCGATTTTGACCAGGACAGGGTTTATGCCAGTGATATCAAAAAAGTACTCGCATGGTACAACCAGTTGCTTGAGCAGGACATGATAAGTGAACCTGTGGAAGAAGAGGAAGAAAAACCTGAAGAAGAAACCCAAAAGGAAGAGAAAGAGGCTGCTGCAGAAGAAAAAGCCCCTGAAGAGAAAAAAGAAGCCAAAGAGAAAAAGCCTGCAGCAAAAAAACCTGCTGCAACAAAGAAAAAAACTCCTGCCAAAGGAAAGGCTGGGGAGAAAAAAGATGACAAAGAATAATCCGGATCAGCAAACAGCCGGATCATTCACTATCGCTATATCTTTTATTCCATAACCCACAACACCATGTACAAAACCCTGGTCCGCCCGCTTCTTTTTTTGATTCCACCAGAAACAGTTCATCATCTGGTGGTTGCCCTTATGAGAACAGGATTCCGGATTCCGGGGGTTGCATGGCTGGTGAGAAAATGTTTTGTTATATCCGCTCCTGAGCTTGAGACAGAAGTTTTTGGGCTGAAATTTCCAAACAGGGTAGGCCTTGCCGCAGGTTTTGACAAAAAGGCCAACATATACAATCAATTGGCTGCTTTTGGTTTCGGCCACATTGAAATAGGAACCGTAAACCCGCTTCCTCAGCCTGGCAACCCGAAGCCACGACTGTTCAGGCTAAAAAAAGACAAGGCCCTCATTAACCGTATGGGGTTTAATAATCCCGGGGTTGATGTTTTTGTGCAGAATCTTAAAAAGGAGAAACCAAATCTCATTATCGGTGGCAATATTGGAAAGAACACCCTTACACCCAATGAGAAGGCCATTGAAGATTACCTGGCATGCTTTCATAAACTTTTTGATCATGTGGATTATTTCGTGATCAATGTAAGCTGCCCGAATATTGAAGGGCTGGCAAAGCTCCAGGATAAGGGCGAACTCAAGAAAATTATTACCGAGATCAATAAAGCCGGTACTGAAAAACCAACCAGGAAACCTGTCTTGCTGAAGATCGGGCCAGACCTGCCCGACGATCAGCTTGATGAAGTGCTTGCAGTAGTAAAAGAAACCGGTATTGATGGTATCATTGCCACCAATACCATCACAACCAGAGATCATCTTAAAACCAGCAAAAGCGAAATTGAAAAGATAGGAAAGGGCGGACTCAGCGGCCAGCCTCTTAAAGACCGGTCAACCTATACCATCAAATACCTGGTAGAAAAATCAGGTGGTACTGTTCCTGTAATTGGTGTTGGCGGGATCATGAGTCCCGAAGATGCTATGGAAAAGATCAACGCAGGAGCAAGCCTGGTGCAGATCTACACAGGTTTTGTTTACGAAGGGCCTGGATTGATAAAAAAAATAAACAAGAAGATGCTTGGTCGTGTTTAAATACAGGCTGGTTCTTTAGCCATGAAACAGAATATGTTTTGGATTAGAACGTTACCCTGAATATACAATACTGAGGATTTCTATGCACCACTTAAAAACTTCACTTTTTGCCCTGATCTTTTTCCTGATTGCCAGTCCGGTGATTCATGCTTTAAACGAAGAGAAAGAGCAGGGATTCAGCTTTGATATCAACTACAGATCGGTGAGGATCCCGGTAAAAATAGCCCACCATCTTGTGGTTGTGCCCATGAGAATCAATGACTCCCCTCCTCTTAATTTTATCCTGGATACGGGTGTAAACACCACCATACTTACCGAACCACTCATAGCCCATTTTTTTGATTTCCCCATCGATGAACTTGTTTATGTGCTTGGCCTGGGCAACGAGGGCATTATTGAAGCGGGCATGGCCAGGGGGATGACGTTTAACCTTAACAATATTACCGGCAGGGATATGAACCTGATTGTGCTGCCTGACGGTGTGCTCTCATTTTCTGAAATATTTGGATTTCCTGTGCACGGAATTCTGGGTTACGACTTTTTCAAAGCGTTTCCCGTTCAGGTAAACTACCGTAACAACAGTATCCGTGTTTATCGCACTTCCAATTACAGAATACGACGCAGAAGCACTGTATTACCGCTTCACATTCAAAATAACAAGCCGTACATTGATGTTACTGTTGTTGGGGCAGATTCAACCCGCATTGATTCATTGCGCCTGCTGGTTGATATGGGGGCTACCAATCCCTTGTTCCTAAACGGGACATTTAAATTCCTCACCCCTGAAACCATCAGTGCATACCTTGGCAAAGGCATCAGCGGCGATTTGAAAGGCGAAATGGGCCGGCTAAAGAAAATGAAGATCAATGGCTTTGAGTTCAGAGAACCATTGGTTGCCTTCCCCCAGGAAGAATTTCTTTCTGTGGCCAATTTAAAATTTGACTGGCAGGGTATTATCGGCGGGGGCATTCTGAGCAGGTTTCATGTGATCATTGACTATCATGAGGAGCAAATCGTATTACGGCGCAACAGGAATTTCAGACGCGCTTTCCAGACCAACCCCAGCGGTATTGAAATAGTGGCACAGGGAACAAACTATAATGAATACATGGTCAGTTATGTGCGGGAAAATTCTCCTGCCGATGAGCAGGATATTCGCACAGGGGATCAGATCATAAGAATATCGGATCAGGAAGCAGCAAGGCTGTCATTGGATGATGTAGTGGGTTTGCTCAACCAAAGCCCGGGTACGTCAGTCAGGATTGAAATACTAAGGGGTAACAGCATTTACAGGAGAACCTTAAAGCTGCGTGAAGACATCTGATCTTTGACTTTATTATAGAAGTCAGCAATGAAAAAATCTTCCTATTCCCCAAAGAGTAATTTATGATCACGCTCTGCGGCTCTTTCAGCCCAGTCAGCAGGGATCACCTTCCAGTTATTTCCTGCCTCAGGACTAAGCAAACCCGCTTCCCGGATATAATCGGCTATATGCCCCCTGAGGTCTCTTTCTGATACCCATACTATCCTGCTATCCAGATCAGCATGTGGTATTCCGGCACCATGAGTTACATGCCCTCCTCCTCCACTTCCACGGTAAGAGTTGATGGCAACCTTGTAGTTTCTTCCCGGATCAAATCTTGCCCCCGAAGCAAGAGAGGCAATGGTTACCCTCTGACCAACGGGCTTGCTAACATCAACAACATAATTGATTCCAGCTGCTGAATCAAAATTATAAAATGCATTGGCGAACCGGGCCCTGCCATTGTTATCCTTCTGCAATGCTCCCTGCTCATCTTGACGGAAGAGCATCAGGTGATCATCGGGCCCTGCCATAGTGTTATACCAAAGACCATAGGAATACTCAAGCAAATCCCTGATCTCCTGCCCTGAAAGGGTCATTACGTAAAGATAGTTTTCAAAGGGGTACAGGCGAAACATATCCCTTACGGTTACTTCACCTTGTTCAAGTACCGCATTAAAAGAAAGGGGCGCTGCGAGTGAAATTTCTGCACCAGTCAGTTGAAGCTGAATGTTATGAATAAAATCAACAAAAGCAGAATTTCCACGGTAAGCCTCCCTTGAATAAAGCGTTTTCTGAAGGGTTCCCAGGGGTTGTGCAACAAATTCTTTTACCTGCTGGTACTCTTTGTCGAAGGTGGCTAAAAACCCTGCATGAGGTTCATATCCTGCCATTTCTTCTACACTGCCGGCTTTGGATGCAAGATAAAACGAACCCATTTCGTTTTTCCTGAAAACCAGATCAGCAACAGCAACGGATCGCCCAAAGGATTGCCCGGCGATCATCAGCACCTCTTCATCGTTTACATTGGTAAAGGTCTTATTTCTGACCCTGTGATCGTGAGCTGTGAAGATCACATCAAACCCCGGCACATGCCTGCCTACATAAAGTGAAGCATTCTCGGGTGGTTCTGTAACTCCGGCGTATTCCATGTCGGGCCCTTCACCACTGTGAAACAAACCAATTACAGCATGAGGCTGTTCGTGATCCAGGATATACTGCATCCACTCTGTAGCCGATTCGTACATTCCCCTGAACTCAAGCCCTTCCCACAACTTCCTGGGCAGCCAGGTGGGTACAGATGGAGTTACCAGCCCCAGAACAGCGATCCTCACCCCATCCCTTTCAAAGATTACATAGGGCTCAAAATAGGGAGAACCGGTTTTTTTATCAATTATATTTGCGGCAAGCCATGGGAAGTCAAATTCTTTTTTCAGGTGGTTATAAACCTCTGGCCCCATTTCCACATCATGATTCCCCACCGAAGCAGCATCAAAGCCGATATGGTTCATCACATCCGCAAAAAGGTTTATTTCTCTGTCGGCAATAAAATTAAAATAATACCCTGTTGGCTGACCCTGCAAAAGGTCTGCATTATCCAGCAGCAAAACATGCTGGTTCTTATTTTCACGCTGCTTTTCAACATAGGTAAACACCCTCGCAAGACTCCCGTCCATTGGAGTGTCATTGATAAAGTCATGTGGAAATATTACGGCATGCACGTCAGCAGTCGTAATGATTTTTACCTGCACAGAATCATCAGGGGCCTCACAGCCTAGTAAGGCCATAAAAAAAAGGATCAATACCAACTCAGAAGCTTTGATTTTCATAAGATTTATGTTTTGAATTTTATTAATAAACATAAAGATACATCATGATTTAATTGACACAAAAAAGAAACGGTATTTGCAAAACTACAAATACCGTTTCAATTAAGGCTAAACTGATATAAAATTATTGCCCTAAATAGGCTTTAAGCAGTTTACTTCTTGAGGTGTGTTTAAGCCTTCTGATGGCTTTTTCCTTTATCTGACGTACACGTTCACGCGTAAGATCAAATTTTGCACCAATCTCATCAAGAGTGAGGCCATGATTCATTCCAATGCCGAAATACAGATTGATTACATCTCGTTCTTTTTCTGTAAGTGTAGCCAGCGATCTCTGGATCTCTCTGGCCAGTGACTCATGAATGAGGCTTGAGTCGGCATTTGGTGAGTCCTGGTTGACATAAACGTCAAGCAGGCTGGCATCTTCACCCTGTACAAGGGGAGCATCAACCGAAACGTGATGAGTGGAAATACGATAGGATTCGGTGATCTTATCCTCATTTATTTCCAGTGATTCAGCCAGTTCTTCTGTGGAGGGCGGACGTTCAAATTTTTGTTCCAGGCGCGAAGCTTCCTTTTTAATTTTGTTTAATGAACCTACCTGGTTCAGCGGGAGCCTGACAATCCTTGACTGCTCGGCCAGAGCCTGAAGAATAGACTGACGTATCCACCACACCGCGTACGAGATAAATTTAAACCCCCGGGTTTCGTCAAACCTTTTGGCTGCTTTAATCAACCCAAGGTTTCCTTCGTTGATCAGGTCGGGTAGGCTTAACCCCTGGTTTTGGTACTGCTTGGCCACAGATACAACAAAGCGAAGGTTGGCCTTGGTCAGCTTCTCAAGCGCTGCCTGGTCTCCCTGCTTTATTCGTTGTGCCAGCTGCACCTCCTCTTCGGCTGTAATGAGGGGCACCTTACCAATTTCCTGAAGATACTTGTCCAACGAAGCGGTATCCCGATTGGTAATAGATTTTGAAATCTTTAATTGTCTCATAATGTTGAAAAAAATTAGATATTGGGGTAGTGGAATTATTATTTTTTCCGGGTGAAAAAACTTTCAAAGGTATAAAAATTTTCTCACCCGGCAATGACTTATTTCAATTATTTTTATAGCCCTACACCGTAATATGCTCTTTGTCCGTTGGGATATACCCCTCCAATGAGTACACCACCACTTTTTCCGCTCAGCATTGATACCAGATCTCTTGCCGACCTAACCGGTTGACGATCTATATGTGTAATAATAAATCCTTGTCTTACACCTGCTGAAGAGAGTTTACCGTCGCTTAGTGCAGAAACCCTTACACCGCTTTCAATACGTAAACGCCGGGCATCTCTGTCTGAGAGATCTTCAAAAACAGCACCCAGGGCTTCAACAACATCCCGTTCGCCTCTTTTTACGATGGAAGTGTCACCATGAATATTTCTAAGAACAGTTTTACCCTCTAGTGTACGGCCTTCGCGGTTAAAGGTTATAGTTACCTCATCGCCGGGTCTTTTTCTTCCAACGGTTTCCAGCAAATCAGAGTTCGTATTGATGGTGCGGCCATTTATTGCCGTAATTACATCACCCTGTTTCAAACCTGCTTCTTCACCAGCACTGTTTTCATCAACACTTGCTATCCAAACGCCTCTGTTAACTGTAAGATCGTACTCCCGAACCAGAGCCGGAGTAACATCGTTGATCCCTATTCCCAGGAATCCACGCTGTACCTCACCATGCTCCATAAGGTCCATGGTAACTTTTTTGGCAATGTTGGCAGGTATCGCAAAAGAGTAGCCTGCAAAAGAACC
>SLIL01000072.1 GCA_007135645.1 Bacteroidales bacterium | reverse complement strand
TCTATTTCTATTCAGAAGGGCGTGAAAACATGCGGTTTTACCCGGCCACGCTCCCCGACAATGTTTGCAGCATTGAATTTGAACCGCACCTGGAGCTGGATGGTAAATACTCGCTACGGGTGCAGGCTACCGATAAATCGCTCAATGAATCCGGGGAAAACGACTATGTGATCAGTTTTGAAGTAATTACTGAATCCACCATAACAGAGGTGGTAAACTGGCCCAATCCCTTTACCACTGCAACCCACTTTGTGTTTACCATTACCGGTTCGCAGCTGCCCACTTATATGAAGATCCAGATTCTTACCATTACGGGCAGGGTAGTGCGTGAGATTGATATGGCAGAACTGGGGCCACTTCGCATCGGCAGAAACATTACCCAGTATGCCTGGGATGGAACCGATCAATACGGAGACAGGCTGGCCAACGGAGTTTACCTGTACAGGGTGATCACCAACATCGACGGAAATCCCATTGATATCAACCCCACCTCCGCATCCCGGTATTTTCATGAAGGGTTTGGTAAGATGTACCTGATGCGTTAAGAACCATTACAACGGAAAACAAATACAATATTCATAAAAGAATCAATTTTAATTGTTTAAGCTGTGATCCATTATCCACCTAAAATACTGATATCATTTGGCGAAGCTGCCGAGGGCAACAGTAAGTTTTTATACTGGCTGATGAACAATGGCTATCCCGAACTTGCTGCCCTGGCCAACTCTATCCATGTAAACGAAGAAGCTTTTCAGTGGCTGATGAAAAACAAATATCCTCACCTTGCAGCCTTTAGTAATGCGGTGTGGGAAGATGAGGCGGCCATGAAGTGGCTGGAAAAAAACAATTTTGAATTCCTGGTTTTATTGACCAAGGCAGTAAACCATGATGAGGAAGCCATAAAATGGCTCCACGAGAATAATCTTCAGATCTTTCTGGTAATAGCCAAAAAAATCAATGCTTTTAAACAACGAAGGATCGAAGATCTCAACGATTATCACAAAGGCCCATTCAGATAAACACCAAATATATAGTGACTATGTCATACACCTATGAGTACCCAAGACCAGCCGTAACCACAGACGCGGTGATCTTAAACATCAAATCCGACGATACCCTGAACATCCTTTTGATCCAGAGAAAAAATGAACCCTTCAAGGGATCCTGGGCTTTGCCCGGGGGATTTATTGAACCCAACGAAACACTGGAACAGTGTGTTGCAAGGGAAGTAGCCGAAGAAACAGGGTTGGAAGGCATCAGGTTTTATCCCCTGAGCCCTTTTAGCGACCCACATCGCGATCCAAGGCACCGTACCATCAGTTTTGCTTACTGGGGCTTTTGCAAGAAAAAACCAAAGCTGACCCCTGCCACCGATGCTATGAATGCCAGGTGGTTTCCGGTAAAAGATCTCCCTGAAGTGGCTTTTGATCACGAAAAGATCATAAAAAAAGCCCTCGAAAGGGCTTTGGAAATAATGGCAGAATAGTTCTTGCTCAGGCGAGGCTTTTCAGTACAGCCCTGACAATATTCTCTGCTCCGTCGGCAATCTGTGTAATATCGGCATCAAGCATATAGCATGGAGTGGTAAACACATTGTTTTTTGCATCGATGGTTACTTCGCCATGGTTGGTGTTCATATGCTTTGCACCCAGTTTTTCAACGGCTGCCGCTGTATCCTTGTCCTGCCCTATGGTAAGCTCCACATCTCCCAGTATTTTTGCCAGCAATACAGGTGAGATACACAATGCTGCAATGGGCTTGCCTGCCTGGTGCATTGCCTTTACCGATTTTTCAACATCATCATTTACTTTGCAATCAGGCCCGTCAAAGGCAAATGTGCTGAGGTTTTTGGCAGCCCCGAAACCTCCCGGAAACAGGATTGCATCAAAATCAGCAGCATTAAACTCCGATAAGGGTTTAATCTTTCCCCTTGCTATCCTTGCAGACTCCACCAGCACATTGCGTTTCTGATCCATCTCTTCTCCTGTGATATGATTGATCACATGGTGCTGATCTATATCCGGAGCAAAAATTTCGTATTCTGCTCCCTGCTTCTTAATGGCATACATACTTAAGGTGGCTTCATGGATCTCTGCTCCATCAAAAACGCCACTCCCTGACAATACAACTGCAAATTTCTTCATCTTATTCTGTTTAAGGGTTTATACTATTAATCACAACTTACCTTGCTTATTCTTGCTGCCAGAATCTTTAGCGCAGCAGACTTTTCGCATTGGCTAACCCATGTTTTTTTACACAGATGCATCCAAAGCTTGCCATAACAAAAATAATGACTGGCAGATGAAAAGTCAAACCGTTTCTCTAAATATCTCTTAAAGTGCGGCAAACATACACTATCATATGAATTTCATAAGCTTTAAGAAAAGGACAGTTTACTCATAACGCAGGGAGGTGACCGGATCTTTCTGGGCTGCTTTTTTGGCGGGCATATACCCGAAAATTATCCCAATTCCGGCCGATACCATAAATGATATGATGATGGAAGAAAGTGACACGATGGTAAGAATATCGGTAAACTCCATGATCATCCGGGAAATAAAGATCCCCAGAAATACTCCCACCACGCCACCGGAGATACTGATGAACACCGATTCTGACAAAAACTGGAACACCACATCAGTTTTTTTAGCTCCAACAGCCAGGCGGATCCCTATCTCCTTTGTTCGCTCCATCACCGAGGCCAGCATGATATTCATGATCCCAATACCTCCTACCAGCAATGAAATGGCTGCAATGGCCCCCAATACGATGTTAAAAATATCCTTGGCCCTTTGCTCCTGCTCCAGCAACAATTCCGGAATGATCACTTCGTAGTCCTCCACTCCATGATGGCGCCGGTGCAACATACGGTCTATAATATCTGCCGTGGTAGTGAGCAATTCGGAAGTTTCTACCTGCACAATGATACGGTCGAGCTGGTGATAGCTTTTAAGCTTTTCAGGATCTTGCTGGTTTTGTGCAGATCTTCTGCCTCCCCTGCTTCGCATGCGCTGAATATCGGTAGATGAAACGGCAGAGCGATCAATAAACCTTAAAAGAGCCGTATTGATAGGTATATAAACTTTATTCCCCAGCTCGCTGATCCCCAGCCGTTCTGTAGACTCACCTCCTCCTGACCGGTCTTCAACAATTCCAATAACAGTAAGCCAGTTGTTGCCCAGCTTGATCTGCTTTCCGATGGCATGGTCATTACCAAAGAAAAGTGCTCTCACCTGGTTGGTTATGATACAAACCGGGGCACCCGATTCCATTTGGGCTCTTGAAAAATTATTACCCTGTACCAGCGATATGCCAAACAGATCAAAATATGCGGGATCAATGCCTGATATTCTTACCGGTCTTCTTATTCCGTTGTGAAAGCCAAACGTGTTTACTTCCAGCTCAGGACTGATGGACTGTACTCCCGGGATCAATTCCCGTATGCTCTGTGCATCGGCAAGGGTAAGGCCGGGAGAGAACCTCCCCTCCAGCAATTCATCGTGCGAGTCATCATCAGCAAAAAGAGGTCTTATAATTATGTTGTTTACCCCAACCAGCTTCATCTGATCAAGGATCTCCTGGCGGGCGCCACTTCCTATGGCCAGCATGGCAATTACAGCTCCCACCCCGAAAATTATCCCCAGGGCAGTCAGCAAAGAGCGGAATTTATTGGCAAATACCGCATCCATTGCTATATTCAGGTTATGTATAAATCTGTGTGTTTTTATCATGATGGATTCTTTACAGGTTCACCATCCTGAAATCCTCGGGTGGACCGGGAATACTCAGATATACCGACTCCCCTTCCTGTAAACCCTCGCGGATAATGATCTGGTTTTCGTTGCGTATACCCGTAACAACTTCCTGACGTACTATTCTGTTCTGAACATCTTTGAATACAAAGTTGACCGAGTCGTTGATATGAATAGCTTCAATGGGCACAAACAACACATCTTTCTCCACGTGGGTAATGATGGTGTTTTTGGTGGTCATGGCAGGCCTGAGAATGGTATCGTACTCATTGATCTGGATCTTTACTTCGAATACCCTTGAGTCCTGATTGGGCCTTTGCTCACCAATATTGGCCACCTCGGTAACCTTTCCTGTAAAACGCTTCTGGGGAAATGCATCCACCACCACTTCTGCCTGCTGATTCACCGCTACCTTGCTTATGTCCACCTCGTTTACATAAGTTCGGCTCATCATAATGGAAAAATCGGGTAAGGTTGCAACGGTATTATCCCAGGTGCTGATCTGTGATCCTACATTAACCTTTGATCCATCCCAGTTGCGCCGGTAAATGACCATGCCCGACCTTGGTGCGGTAATGGTGAATTCATCCAGAACAGCCATCATATTATCGTAGCGTCTTTGCACCTGGTTAAGGGAGGCGGTTACTTCCTGCATTCTTGCTCTGGCCTGCTCCAGTCTTAGCTCGTAATTATGCGTGGCCTGATCAAAGGCCCGTTGTGCCTTATCCAGATTGATCTCTGCCTGCCTTATTGCAGCCGGGGGTTCAAAGGAGCTTTGATCAAGAGCAATACGTGCTTCCTCAAGGTTATATTCAAGATTTACCAGGTCATTTCGTGCATTGCGCAGATCCATGGTTGTATCCAGCCGCGTCTGTGTGTGGGTTGTCAGCAGCCTTTCCAGATCGGTCTCCAGGTCCTTGAGCCGGTTGGAGATCTCGGTGCGATCCAGTGTAGCTACCCAGTCACCCTCTTTTACAATACTGCCTTCAGGGATCAATTCACTGATCTGAACATTCCACAATCCTACTGTGCGCAGGCCCGAAGGTCCCTGGATATTTTCGGAGTGCTTTGCCTCGAGCTCACCGCTTGTAAACACATTAACCTGGAAGTCACCCCTTTGTACTTGCACCTTTATTTGCTCAGGTCCGGCGGCTTCCGATCGGAGGAAATACCATAAACCACCAATGATGATTACAAGCAGCGGCAAAAAAATTATTTTTTTATTCTTCATATGCTATGCGAATGTGATTGGAAAATTTATTTGTGTGCTTTATTTTATATGTAAGAATATAGCAGGTATATTAAACTATTCAGATTTAACCAGCTTGTTGCCAAAATTATCTGAAATTTCAATACATTGCTTCAATATTTAACGATCTTATATTTATTTAATTATTGATAAAGTCCCTAAAGCATCTCATTTTTTTACACAAAATGATTAACCTGAATGAATCCACCCTTTATTCTTTGATTTATCAAACTGATCCTAAACACTTTTACCAACCCAAACATTCATTTAACATTTTTTCGTAAGCAACTCTTTTTTCCGATCTTTATTTTATTTATATTTGGTCTAAATAAAAATAAGCATTCACTACAAAAGAAATTACACTATGAAAAAATACTTCGTAACATCTCTGTTAAGTTTAATTCTTGTTGTTGGAACCGGATTGCTTTTAACAGCAACAGAATCTGAAGATCGTTCAAAAGGTTGTTGCTCTTCTTCAGCAGCTACCGTGCAAACAGCACAAACCATTCAATCTTCTTCCAGTTGCACTGGCGTTGAAAAAATGCAAAGTGCTTCTGCGACTACTGCAGTAAAAACAGGTTGCTGCAGCGATAAGTCTTCAACAGCAAGCACAACCGCCTGCACAGGTAAAGCAAGCGGAGAATGCTGCAGTTCTTCAACAAAAGCAGGAACGCAAAAAGCATCAGCAACCGAAGAAGTGCAATTCATCCAGACAGGAGGTGTTGCTGAAACTGGCTCTGCAAAAACTTCCGGATGCTGCTCTTCAGGATCTGCTTCCCAGCAAGTGGAGGTAATCCAAACCAGCAGCGCAGTAAAAACTTCCTGCACAGGTGCTGCAACTACAACTGCCGCTTCCGGCTGCACCGGCTCTGAGGCTACAACTACACAAGCTTCCTCAGGACCTCAGCCCGGCGAATGCACCAAAGTTCCTTCCGGAATCAGGAGTCAACAAGCTAATCGTGACAACTAATAAACTTACTAATCCCTCTTAATTTTTATTTTCAATTACTGTGCTTTTTTCCCTGGTCTGTGTGAACAGACCGGGGTTTTTTATTGGCAGTGTTTTTATTGCCTGTTTGGGGTATTAATTATTATAGGTTCGCCTATCGACAATTTCTCTGAATACCCTGCGGGAGTTTAACTTTATTCAATTGTATTTTAAAGGATCATAAGGGTTCTTTATATCTTTGCACAAAAAACAATATGGAAACTGTAAGAACAACTTATAAAGGAGAATACCGTACAGAAGCAACACATGTGCTTTCTTCTCAAAAGATCATCACAGATGCCCCTCTTGACAACCAGGGAAAAGGGGAAGCATTCTCTCCCACCGACCTTGTGGCTGCCGCATTAACCAGCTGTATGCTCACTCTCATGGACATCACTGCCAATGCCAACGGGTTTAGCCTGGGAAAAGTAGATGCAAAAACAACCAAAGTTATGGCTTCGGCACCACGTCGCGTTGCAGAGATCATTATTGTGTTTGACCTCAGCGCCAAAACCTACACGGATAAGCAGAAGGAGATCCTTGAACGGGCAGCACATAATTGCCCCGTTGCCAAAAGTATTCATCCTGATATTAAACTGGATGTAACGTTTAACTACTGAATTATGGAAATTAAAAACGAACTCAAACCAGGATTAAAAGGTAAGGCTGAACTTGTGGTTGATCATACGCAAACAGCATCTTCCTATGGATCGGGACTGATAGAGGTTTTTGCCACACCTGCCATGATCGCGCTCATGGAAAAAGCTGCTCACACCAGTGTACAGCCATTCCTTGCCCATGAGATGGTTACCGTGGGCAGTGAGGTAAACATAAAACATATTAAACCAACTTTACCGGGAGTAACGGTATGGGCCGAATCAGAGCTGGAATCAATAGAAGGGAAAAAGCTCACCTTTAAGCTCGAAGCTTTTGATCAGGATGGAAAAATCGGATTTGGAACCCACACGAGGTATATTGTACGCTCTGATTTCTTCAAAGCCCCCTGACAGAAGATCCGAGAAGGGTCACATACTTATCAATATATCCGGACATTTGTCCTGACTTGTACTGAATAACATATCGTGGGTGCTCAATGGGAACGATCTTTTTAAAAAACCTGTGTTGATCATTGATCAGTTTGAGGATTTTATAATTCTTCCCGGTTCCCATACAAAAGCATGTTTCTGTATAGCACCCCATGTTGATATATTCTTCAATGGCCCAGGCTGCAAATGGCAATATCTTTTCCAGGAGTTCATTGCTGTCGTAATAGTTGTAATTAACCTCCCGGCCGTGGTTGTTGGTCCTTACAAAACCCAGGGGGCAAATGGAATTGATAAAAAAACTACCGTAAAACTTATCCACACCCCCCCAGGCATCAATCATCCGGTAAACAAATACCGATGATGGTTCATGGGTACTAACATCCTGAATAGTCAATCCACACTTTTCCTCCAGGCGTTTGGTATCAGTAAAAGGGATTCCGGTTACCCCGGCTCCGTACCTGCCGGGATTTATAGCAAGGATCAATTTACGCTTTTGGGTGTCGCTGTAGAATTTTTTATAAAATGCAGAAGACACCTGAAGT
The DNA here is from genome assembly GCA_007135645.1 of Bacteroidales bacterium. Classification (GTDB taxonomy): domain Bacteria; phylum Bacteroidota; class Bacteroidia; order Bacteroidales; family UBA7960; genus SKVR01. Next base: position 1,042 of record SLIL01000072.1, on the reverse strand, counting down.
GCTTCTGCATTTTCCTGGAAAGGGTTCATTACCCTGATATTACACGGTAAATCAACATCCAGCTTGAGGGATTTATTGAAAGATATGATCTTGTCAGCAAACAGGCTCATTTTATCAGGTCAAAGACATTTACGGGTTAATTTATTCTTCACCGGCTCTGATACGATCAGCTTGCTGGTTAGCCTCTCTAACAATCCGGTCGGCCCGCTCATTGGCCTCTGTTTCCAGGCGATCAGCCCTTTCATCAGCCGTTCTTATCATCTGCTCACCGGTTCGACGTGCAGCGGCTTTTGCAATAGGCCCACTGGCTTCATCTTCCAGACGTTTAGCCTGTTCACGGGCTTCTCTTCTTACAGCGTCGGCCGCTGATTTACCTTCCCTGCGGATGGTTTCTGCCCGCCTCTCTGCTTCGGCTACCACCTGGTTGGCACGTCGCTCCAGCTCTTCTCTTACCTGCTCGCGGGTATCTTCTATCACCTCATCAACCTGCTCTCGGTACTCATCAACAACATCCCTAACGGCATCCTCTATGGCATCCATCATTTGCTGTCGGGTATCCTGTGCAGTCTGCGCCAGGCTCAAGCTTATGCGGGGTTCAGAAACGGTGCCGGTAAAGGCAACTCCCACATTGACCGTTTCAGAGGGAGTGATATTGAGGCCCCGGCCGGCAGCCTGGCTTACGAGGTTGTCAAGCACCTGATTGGCTGCTCCTCCAAACTCACTTCGGGGAATGGTCATGCTCATAAGATAATTGATGGTCTGGTCAAAACCATGATTGCCGCTAACCGTTGCCATGGAATTTCCAAACCGCACATCGAAAGGTTGCACTTCTACCCTTCCGTCCCTGAACTGGAACATCACATTCAGATCACGCAGGTTAATGCTTCTGAACATATCCATTCGCAGATTTTCTGCCAGGCCTACCAGTGCGGGGCTGTTTTCTACCGTTACAGCAGCTGAGCTGAACCGGCCTCCCCCGGCCAGAGAAGAAAGAATCGGATCGAGCTTTTCGTCAAGCAGACCACTGAGGGTGAATCCGGCT
>SLIL01000257.1 GCA_007135645.1 Bacteroidales bacterium | reverse complement strand
GGATCTTTTCCGTGATCAACAATCACAAATCCTACAACATTGAGCTCATTCCCGGTGAGAATGTAAAGCAATACACGGTAAACACCTCAAAACACACCTACGAAGCCGAGATCATTGATGCGGAAACCAAGTATCGCATGGCACGGGAAAAAGGTGCTGATCAGGATGGTGACAACACCATTGTGGCACCTATTCCTGGCAAAGTGGTAAAGATCCCTGTTGCAATGGGTGAGAAGGTAGAAGCAGGCCAGACCATCGTTATTTTTTCGGCCATGAAAATGGAAAGTGAATTCAAAGCAAAAAAAGAAGGTGAAGTAAAAGAGATACGTGTGAAAGAAGGCGACACCGTTGAAGCAAAGAAAGTAATGGTGGTGATGGAATGATTCATGATGCTGCCAGACATAGCAATAGAGCGTTTTAAAAAGGTTTTTTAATCAGCAAATAAGAACTATGGATACGAAAGAAACAATAGACAAGCTAACCCAAATGCACAAATCCGCTGAAGTGGGTGGTGGACAGGAAAAGATTGACAAAATACATGCCTCGGGCCGAAAGACCGCCCGTGAGCGAATCACACAGCTATTGGATGAAAACACGTTTGTGGAGATCGACAAATTTGTTAAGCATACCAACCAGGATTTTGAAATGGAGAAGATCCCCGGCGATGGCATTGTAACAGGTTACGGCAAAATTGAAGGCCGTCTGGTATATGTTTTCGCCCAGGACTTTACCGTTTTTGGCGGTTCACTAAGCCGCACCAACGCCAACAAAGTTACCAAGATCATGGACCTGGCCGTAAAAATGGGCGCACCCATCATAGGCCTCAACGACAGCGGCGGGGCACGCATACAGGAAGGTGTGGAAAGCCTTGCCGGCTATGGCGATATCTTTCTGCGCAATGTCAGGGCTTCTGGCGTAGTTCCCCAGATCAGTGCCATACTTGGCCCCTGCGCTGGCGGAGCAGTTTACTCACCGGCCATTACTGATTTTATTTTCATGACCCGCAAAACCAGTTACATGTTTGTTACCGGGCCCGATGTGATCAAAACCGTTACCCATGAAGACGTTACCAAGGAAGAGCTGGGCGGTGCCATGACCCACAACTCCAAAAGCGGTGTTGCACATTTTACCGCCGATGATGATGAGCAGGCCATGATGATGATCCGTGAGCTCATGAGCTACCTCCCTTCCAACAATATGGAAGATCCGCCGGTAAAACCCTGCACCGACTCTCCCCACCGCGAAGAGATCAAACTGCGCGATCTCATCCCCACCGACCCCAACAAGCCCTACGACATGAAGGAGATCATCACCGCCGTGGTAGATGATTACAACTTTTTTGAAGTACAACCCCATTATGCAGAGAATATTATCACCGGATTTGGGCGTCTCAATGGCAAACCCGTTGGTTTTGTTGCCAATCAGCCTGCCATGCTGGCCGGCGTTCTGGATATTGATGCATCTCTCAAAGGGGCACGTTTTGTGAGGTTCTGCGATGCCTTCAACATCCCTGTGATCACCTTCTGTGATGTACCCGGATTTTTGCCCGGGGTAGACCAGGAGCTGGGTGGTATCATTAAGCATGGAGCAAAGCTGCTGTATGCCTATGCCGAAGCTACCGTACCCAAAATAACCGTGATAACCCGCAAATCATACGGTGGTGCTTACGTGGTAATGGCCAGCAAACATCTGGGAGCTGACATCAACTATGCCTATCCTATGGCAGAGATAGCAGTAATGGGGCCTGACGGGGCCGTGAATATACTTTATCGCAATAAACTAAACGATGAAGAAAAGGCAAAAGCTACTCAGGAATACCGCGAAAAGTTCTGCTCTCCATACAAGGCAGCTGAATCGGGCCACATCGACGAGATCATTTACCCGCGTCAGACCCGCCTCAAGCTGATCCAGGCACTGGAAATGACCGAAAACAAACGCGAAAATACCCCCGCAAAAAAGCATGGGAATATTCCGTTGTAAACGGCTACTATGGCTAAGTTTTGAAGATTCTGTGAGGGTGATAGGTAATGGGTAATGGGTGGTTGCAGAAACATAACTCAAACAAGGTAGAAGGCGCGTAGCGCTGTAATTATGGTAGAAAAATAGTGCACCCATTTACCTTTAAGGCGCGCAGCGCTGACATAAAGACATAACAGAACTTGTAATCAAATAAAACCACGTATTTGCAAAATCAGGAAACATCGTTATTTTATTTCTTCGATTGCTAAAAAAATTCCTAATTTTGTGCCTTCAATATGTATGGAACGTTAGCTCAGTTGGTTTAGAGCATCCCGATTGAAAACGGGAGGGTCACAGGTGAGATTGAATAGAGTTTTTAAAGGAACGTTAGCTCAGTTGGTTTAGAGCACATGCTTGACAGGCATGGGGTCACAGGTTCGAATCCCGTACGTTCCACTTCAAATTCAGAGGGTTACAGTTTTTAAAGCTGTAACCCTTCTTCAATTATTGCACAAACTAATTAACAGGCTCCCCCCTCTCTTCTTTTTAGGGCGAACAGATTATTTCCATTAATTTTGCATTCATTAAATCCCGGAACTTTCATGGCAAAAAAAACACTCTTCAGGCTGCAATTTGAGACCGACTTTCGGGTTGTGGGAGTGTTTTGCCAGGAAGCAGATTACCGGATCTGCTGGCTGATCAACAACCAGCTGGGTTTTAATTTCAAAAGGGTCAGTGATTTTAGTTCCTTCCAGAGCAGACTGGGAGCGGAAGCCCATTTTTCTGTATATCATTTTTCCACCGAGACCCTACAGCAGGATATCTTCCTGGTAAATAACCATTCCTCCGAAGGAACTCCCCTGTTTACAGCACCTCCCGGGCTTGACTTCCTGTTACTGATAAAAGCTGACCAGGCCCGGTTTGACTATACCGGCCTGCTGAAAAACCTGCGATCCATAAGGCCGGTTACAGCTTCCTACCTGATCGATGATGCATTGGGCCGCAATAAAGAACCTTTTCTATATGACTTTGAGATGTTTCTTGCCCATGAACTGAAAATGTAAATTACAGGGCGTTTTCAAAAAATTTAAGCACTCTTTAAAACCGCAAGGAACGCTAAGTTTTCGCAAAGAGCGCAAGGATTTTTTTTGCAAAATCAACCATTAATCCCCTACGCATTATTCATTGTTCATTCTTCATTGCTCATTCTTCATTATTCATTTTTCATTCTTCATTAACAATTCCCCATTAAACTCCTCCCTCTACTCTCTCAAAACTTTTTCCTACTTTTGCCCCATCAAAAAACATGTATCTATGGCCAGCAAGAAATTATACATCCACAATACCCTCTCCCGAAAAAAAGAACTTTTCGAACCGCTCAACCCGCCGTTCGTGGGGCTTTACGTATGCGGTCCAACCGTTTATGGTGACGGGCACCTGGGCCATGCCCGCCCGGCCATTACCTTCGACCTGGTTTTTCGCTATATGCAGCACATCGGCTACAAAGTGCGCTATGTAAGAAACATTACCGATGTGGGCCACCTTGAGAACGATGCCGACCAGGGAGAGGATAAGATCGCCAAAAAAGCTCGCCTTGAGCAGCTGGAACCCATGGAAGTGGTGCAGTATTTTACCGATCGTTACCATGAGGATATGGATCTTCTGAATGTAAGGAAGCCCAGCATTGAGCCCCGTGCTTCGGGCCATATCATTGAACAGATCGAGATGGTAAAGGATATTCTTAAGGCAGGTTATGCTTACGAGGTAAACGGCTCGGTTTATTTCGACGTGGAGAAATACAACAAGAGCTACCAGTATGGCAAACTGAGCGGGCGAGTGGTGGAGGAAATGCTGGCCAATACGCGCGATCTGGAGGGGCAGGACGAAAAACGCAGCAGCGTGGATTTTGCCCTGTGGAAGAAAGCCAGCCCCGAGCACATCATGCGATGGCCGTCCCCCTGGAGCGACGGATTCCCGGGATGGCACCTGGAATGCTCGGCCATGAGCACCAAATACCTGGGCGAAGTGTTTGACATTCACGGCGGTGGCATGGACCTGCTTTTCCCCCATCATGAATGTGAGATCGCGCAATCCAATGCTGCACAGGGCAAAGATGCCGTTCGCTACTGGATGCACAACAACATGATCACCATCAACGGGCAAAAGATGGGTAAATCGCTGGGCAACTTTATTACCCTTAGGGAATTCTTCTCAGGAGAGCACAAAGCCCTTGAAAAAGCTTACAGCCCCATGACCATACGGTTCTTTATCCTGCAGGCACATTACCGCAGTACGTTGGATTTCAGCAACGAAGCACTAATGGCAGCGGAGAAAGGTTTGAAACGGCTGCTGCAGGCACTGGAAACCCTCCAATCCCTTAAAGCTTCGGATAAGTCAACCGTTTCTGTTGAAGGGATCGAAGAAAAATGCCATCAGGCCATGTGCGATGATTTTAACAGCCCCATTGCCATAGCCCATCTGTTTGATGCGGTGAGGATCATCAATTCGGTAAACGACAAAACGGATACACTCTCTGCCAACGACCTTACACATCTTAAAACCATATTCCAGAGTTTTGTGGTGGATATCCTTGGCCTGAAACCCGAGGCAGCTTCAACCTCAGGCAAATCGGATGAGACCCTCAAAGGGGTGATGCAGCTGGTTCTTGATCTTCGCCAGCAAGCCAGAAGTCAGAAAGACTTTGCCACATCCGACAAAATACGCGATGACCTTGCCGCACTCAATATTGCTGTAAAAGACAGCAAGGACGGAGCCAGCTGGGAGTTAAAATAGCCCATAGCTGTTTTATACTTTGTGAAGCACCTGGATGGGATGCATTTTCTTTTCTGTTATCTCATAATACTGCACCTCGATTAAACAAACCTCAATTTTTGTCGGCTTATCTTTGCTTTTAGTCTAAAACGGCAGGGTGGCTTTGTATCTGTACAGCAAATTTTTTAACTTTACAACATTAAAAGGAAATTGAACGGGTACCTTCACAAATAAAACTGAATTTCTGTGAAAAACAGCGATATAAAACGATTAATGTACCTTAAGGGTATACCGTTTGGTATTGCTTACCACAAGATCATTCTGAATAAGAAGGGAGAACCCATTGATTACAGGATCCTGGAGATCAATGACACCTTTGAGGAATTTACCGGGCTAAAAAGAGAGAGAGTTCTGGGGAAAACTGTTAAAGAGATATATCCTTTGATAGACAAAGAACCCTTTGACTGGATAGGGATTTATGGAAAGACCGCCATGCATGGAGGTGAAATGGAATTTGAACAGTATTTTCAATCCCAGAAACAATGGTACAAAATAAAAGTTGTCTCCCCGGAAAAGTCCTTTTTCCTGACCTACGTACAAAATATTACGGAAGAAAAACAATTAAAAGAAAGCCAGGCTGTTCTCATTAAAAGAATCGAGAACGATATTGCCGAACTGGTAAAGGCAAAAGAAGACCTGAAAGATATTCACAACAGGAATCAGGCTCTACTCAATGCTTTCCCCGATTTAATGTTTGTTTTTAACCGGCAGGGAGTTTTTATTGATTACCATTGCTCAGAACCCAAAAACCTGTTAATCTCACCTGAAGTATTTCTTGGCAAAACAGACAAAGAAGTATTGCCTCCCGAATTGTACCAGGCAAACAAAAAAGCACTGGCTGAAATCTTCAGAACCGGCAAAACCCAGGAATACTCCTATAGCATGATTGTATCCAATAAGGAAATGGCTTTTGATGCCCGCATGGTAAAAATGGATAAAAACCATGCTTTGAGCATTGTAAGAAATATCACCAGACAAAAGCAGGCTGAAAAAGCGTTAAAGGAAAACGAGGAAAAATACAGGCTTATTTTCGAAAAATCGCCTTTGGGCATCTTTCATTTTGATGCAAATGGGATCATTACCGACTGCAACGAAGCACTCCCGGAAATGATTAAATCAACAAAAGAAAAGATCATCGGGATAGATATTACGGCCATTCCTGATAAGGACATTACCGCCCAGGCCAGAAAAGTGCTAAAGGGACAAAATGCTGTTTACGAGGGCCCCTATACCACTCTGAAATCCAGAATAACCACCCCGGTAAAGGTTTACCTCTCGTCCATAGCAAAAAAAGAAGGACGCTTCCAGGGTGGCATCGCCATTGTAGAAGACCGTACACTGAAATCACAAAAAGAAGAATTTGAAAAACAGATCGCGGTAGCCCGTGATTCTCTAAAATTCAAGCAGAACTTCCTGGCCAACATGAGCCATGAGATCCGCACTCCTCTTACCGGGATTATGGGAGCCATAGATATTCTGGCTGAATCAGGGTTGACAGAGCATCAGAAAGAACACCTGGACATACTCCTCAGCGCCGGGGACAACCTCCTGGAAGTTGTGAACCAGGTGCTCGATTTTTCAAAAATTGAAGCAGGCAAGCTCAAGCTCAAACGCTCAGGATTCAACTTCAGATCGTTTTTGGATCAGCAAATCAATTTTCACAAACGTTCCTGTAAACCTGGGGTAATCCTTAAGAGTTCTGCAGACCCTGATATCCCTCAAAATATTATTGCTGATCGTAACAGGCTTGGACAGATCCTGGGTAATCTGGTCAACAATGCATTAAAGTTTACACCAAAAGGAACCATTGAAGTAATCGCTGAACGCTTCACCCCTGAATCGCCGGGCAACCTGCTGCGCCCAAACCAGGTCATGATCAGAATCACGGTAAAAGACCAGGGAATTGGCATCAGTAAAAAAAAGATGAAAGATCTGTTTGTGCCTTTTAGCCAGATTGATGATACTGACAACCGGAAATTTGAAGGAACAGGACTGGGGTTATCCATCAGTAAGCAGCTGGCAGAGTTGCATGGAGGAGAAATAGGCGCCTCCAGCAGATACAGGCAGGGTAGCACTTTCTGGTTTACCTTTAAAGCCTCTGCTAATAAATGTGCAGATCCTGCCAACCAATCCAGATCCCGGGTTACCGCAGAAACTACGACCAAAAATCTGAAAATCCTCTTTGTTGAAGACAAGGTTATTAACCAGAAGGTTGTATCCCTTATCCTGTCAGGCATGGGCCATAGTATAACCCTTGCTGACCATGGCAAGGATGCCCTGAAAAAATATAAACCCAACCATTTCGACCTTATCCTCATGGATATTCAAATGCCTGTAATGGACGGGATCACAGCAACACAGAAACTCCGCCAGCAATTTGATAACTTGCCCCCCATCGTAGGACTTAGCGCCAACGCTTTTGAAGGGGATCGCGAAAAATATCTGGCAAGTGGTCTTGATGACTATCTCACCAAGCCACTTAGAAAAGAAGAGTTTGAAGCTATGCTTGATCGTGTTTTTTGATTTAAAGAAAAAGGTCTGATTACCTTTGAATAAATCGCATGGCCGCCTTTACCCCATCGGCAGCACTGGAAATAATGCCTCCCGCGTAACCACTCCCCTCGCCAATTACATACAGATTATCAAAGCCAGTGCACAATCCGCCATCTTCGCGCAGAACCTGTATGGGAGCAGATGTTTTGCTCTCCAGTCCAATCAGGTTTCCGGTTTCAAAACCTCGCATTTTTCGGCTGAAATCTTTTAGACCTGCCCGCAAGGCATTTACCACATTTATTGGCAGGAGTTCCCAAAGGGGTGCAGGCTTCAACCCCAGCGGATAGCTACCCTGCAACTGACTGGTACGAAGTTTCCCTTCCAGAAAATCCAGGATGCTGCATGAAGGGGCCTCATAACCGCCGGCAACCTTGTAAAATGTCTTTTCCAGCTCTTCGGTTAGATCAAGTGCTTCCAATGCAGAGACTTCTTTGCCGGCCAGCTCACCGGGATGCAATCCTGCCACGCACGCAGCATTGGCAAATCGCCCGTCGCGTTTGTAAAAACTCATCCCATTCACAATATTGGTGTCGGCATAGGCTGTTGCCGGCACTACCATTCCACCTGGGCACATGCAGAAAGAATACACCTGGTGCTTCCCGTCGCCTGCTGAAGTAAGCCTGTACTCTGCGGCTTTAACACCCGGCAGGCTCTCCCTGCCCCACTGTGCCAGGTTGATGATTTCCTGTGGGTGCTCCATGCGACTGCCCAGGGCAAAGTTTTTGGCCCGAAACTGCACTCCTCGCCTGATCAGCATCCGGTAGGTTTCATAGGCCGAATGGCCCGGGGCAATGAAAACAGCATCAAAAGAAATGGCTTCTCTGGATGTGATGGCCTCCTCCGCTCTTCCGTCTTTTATCACCAGATCTTCCAGCAGGGTTTCAAACAACATTTCACCCCCCAGCTCATAATATTGCTGACGAAGGTTTTTTACAATCCTGATAAGATTATCGGTACCCAGATGGGGATGTGCCATGTAGGCAATCTCTTCAGGAGCGCCTGCATCAATGTAGCTCTGCAGGATAAATTGCCGCTCTTTGCTGATGTGCTTGGAGCGTGAAGTGAGTTTCCCGTCAGAAAAGGTCCCGGCTCCCCCTTCGCCAAAAGCGTAATTATTTTTAGGATCAAAAACTCCATTGTGCTCAAAGTTCTGGATGGAGCGGTTCCGTTGCAGCACATCCGACCCCCGGTCGATAAGGGTGGTGTTGAATCCGGCCTTCTGCAGCACGAAAGCAGAAAAAAAGCCTGCCGGGCCGCTCCCCACAACCAGCACATTTT
>SLIL01000160.1 GCA_007135645.1 Bacteroidales bacterium | reverse complement strand
TGCATTGCCAGGTAAAGAATGCCAGAAAGGGAATTACCATGGCAAAGCGTTTGATTTGCAGAAGCTTGTAGGTGGAAGTATAAAAGTACTTGCCGAATATTATTGATGTAAGCAACGCAATAACCACTCCTGCCACAATGGAAGCAATATTCAATGACCATGTGAGTAAAGTCCAGAACAACAAAGCAAGAAAGAAAAGTACGATATATCGGCGTCTCATGGGTGCAGGTTTTTTATTGCATAATCGGTTGATTCCAGCAGGGTTCTTACGGCCGGATCCAGGAATATTGCCCTGATATCCGGAAAGATAAACAAGCTCATGGCCAGGCACAAAAGGGCCAGGGAAACCATGGAGAATTTCATAAGCAGGGGAGCCTCTTTAATGCTGATGCCGGGATCGGGCCTGCCAAAAAATGCATAGCGCTGAAATTTTAAAAACGATGCCAGGGTCAGCACCCCAACCACAATTCCCAGGGTTGCCCTGAAGTAGTATCCTCCCTGTACTGCGGCAATAATAATGGCAAATTTACTGAAAAAGCCGTTGAAAGGAGGGATGCCTGCAATGGCCATGGAGGCCACAAACGAAGCTGCCATGGTGAGGGGCAATGCACGTGCAAGGCCACCCATCCGTTTAAGGTTTACCGTTCCTGTGGCATACTCCACGGAGCCTGCGCTTAAAAACAGCAGGCCTTTAAAAACCGCATGGTTGATCATGTGAAACAATGCGCCGGTCAACGTAAGGGCAACACTCTCCGGAGAACCTCCGGAAGCCATTACTCCCATGGCGATCCCTACCCCCAGAAGCACATAGCCCATCTGGCTGATGCTGTGGTAGGCCAGCAGCCGTTTCAGATCCCATGCGCCTAATGCAAGTATCACCCCGGCGCTCATTGAAATTCCTCCCAATACGGCAAACACCTGGGAGATAAACACATCAGGTTCAAAAACATTGATGAAAAGCCGGAGTATCACATAGATGCCCAATGCCTTTATCACCACTCCCGATAGCATGGCCGAGATGGGTGATGGTGCCGATGAGTGGGCATCGGGCAGCCAGGCATGAAAAGGGATCATGGCCGCTTTGATGCTTATTCCGGCAAGAAGAAACAATTGGGCAAACCGGATAGTATTACCATGGTCGATTTCACTGGTGCGTAAAACCAGGGAAATATCGGCCATATTCAGTGTTGAAGTCATCCAGTAAAGCATCGTGATACCGAATAACATAAAGAGTGAGGCCAGGCCTCCCATGACCTGGTATTTGAAAGAAGCCTCAATCTCAGTGCGTTTTACCCCAAAGGCCACCAGGGCATAAGACGATTTTGCCGCAACCTCCATAAAAACAAACAGGTTGAACATATCGCCTGCCAGCACTACCCCGTTAAGCCCCGCCAGTTGCAGGCAAAATAGTGTGTAAAAATACTTCTGCCCGGTATACTGTTTCATGTAATCAATGGCAAATACGGCACAGAAAAATGCCAGGGTGTTTACAATGAGCAGCATAAACCTGCTGAGCCCGTCGCTTAATAGATGTATTCCAATGGGGATGTTTTCTACCGGATACCATCCTCCCGGAATATAAAGGGTTGATTCCGGTGACCGCACAACAAGTTGCACCGAGAGTACCATCAGAACGAGGGATACAATAGCCACAACAAAGGTCTTTGCCTTCTCAGAAACAAGGTTGATAAGGGGTATGGAAAATGCTGCCAGAAACGGCAGAACGATAAATAATATCAGCGTGCGGTCATCCATAGGTCTATCCTTTGAGTTTGCTGATCTCGTGAATGTCAAACGTACCGTACTTTTTGTAAATCCTGATGGCCATGGTGAGGATCATGGAGTTGGTAGCCAGTGCAATTACAATGGCCGTAAGCACCATGGTTTGTGGCAAGGGGTCTACCACCAGTTTGTTTTCCAGGACCTGAGAGTCAAAAACTACAGGAGCGATTCCTCCGGATACATACCCGATCAGGATCAGCATAAGGAAAATGCTTACCTCAACAATGGTAAGTGAGATTACCATTTTTATGATATTGCGGCTGATAAGCAAACCATATAATCCCACCAGAAAAAGGATAAAACAGAGTATATACAATGTCATTTGGAAACCTCCTCTTTGTAAATGGTTAACGCCAGAAAGATGGTAAACAATGTGGCTGCTACTTTTATGCCTATGAGTATGCTGTAAATGGGGATATTTCCTGCACTGAGCAACTCACCGGGCTGCCCCTTGGGCAAATAGTTATTGAACAGAAACAGGGATCCGGCAAACAGTCCGCTGATTCCCAGCAGCAGGATCAGCAAGGCAGAAAGACTTTCGAATACGGAAGTTGCCTCCCTTTGTTTTTTGAGTTTTATATATTCCTTTCCCTGAGCCAGGATCAATACAATAAAGGAACTGGCCAGCAGCACCCCGCCCGAAAATCCGCCACCGGGCAATACATGCCCGTGGGTAATGATATACATGCCAAAGACAAAGATCATGGCACTTAACAACTGTGCCGTTTTTTTTACGATTACCGACATTCCCTTCATACTATATCGTTCATTGGTTTGACTGTTTTTTTCCTTTCAGGCGCAAAATGGCCAGCACACCTATGGCAGTGGTGAAAAGTACGGCTGCTTCACCCATGGTGTCCAGAGCTCGAAAATCCCATAAAACGCCTTTTACAAAATTGGTTGCCCCGGTTGCTTCTATTGCCTGATATACATAAGCTTCTGACATTCGAAGGGTATGTTCACCAAAAGGGTTAAGCACGGCAATGGCATGCACGAAATAATAGAGCAACACCCCGGCAAGGACAAAGGCTGCGGAATAATTCACTATATCGCGCCGGCAAATGGGAAACCGGGTTTCGAAACGGGTGCTGTCATGCAGTACGGCCACCATAATGATAATGGTGATGGTCTCGGCAACGATCTGCACAATGGCCAGGTCAGGTGCTTTCAGCAGCAAAAAGCACAAAACAAGGCCATACCCTATGGCCCCCTGGGCAATCACCGATGAGAGCAGATCCCTGGCATGTATAGCCGCGATTGCCATGACGATCATAAATACAAGGATAATAATGAGATAAGTTTCCGTATCCATAGGTTTGTTAATTCAGTAAAAATAAAATGATCAGGGCCGCAACTACCCACACCAGGTAGGTTTGAAGTATCCCGTCGTGCATTCGGCTTAATGGCCGGTTCACAGAGAACACCAATTGTGAAACAACATGATAAATATCGGTATAGCCCGACTTTTCAATCCGTTGAACTATCGTTAAAAATCTTGTCAGCTTATTGGATTGGATTTCAGATTTTTCTTCCCTGGTTTTAGTGAATACCGGCGTGATCTTTTGAGTATCCTGGTCTTTCAAAAGTAAGAACATCGCCGCAACACCACCTTCCGATATCAGAACAAATACAAGGGCTGCAGTTATCCCTGCAGGGCTTCCTGTTGCAATGGCCATAACGATCAATCCCCCGGCGATACTATGAAAATGAGCAAGCTTTTTGCCGGGATGGTTTTCTGCAAAACTCATCACCATTGCCAGGATTGCGGAAAAGGAGCCCAAGGCAAGCAATACGGTTCTTGTGGTTTCGTTGATAATGAAAAGATCATGGTTCAACCGGATCAACAGGTAAACTCCTGCAGTGCGTTGGATGATCACAGCCATAAGTGCGGTGACCCTCCCGGGAGCAAACTCTGCAAAGGTGGTGATCCATGATTGAAAAGGGAATACCCCGTTGGCTGCCAGTGCACTACACAAAAGAGCGAAGAATGCGACTTTTGGGAGGGCAGTAGAAGTATCCAGGGCCATGGATTCCATGTAGCCTGTTCCGCTCAGGGCCACAGCCATTACCGCTCCCGTTGCCATAAGCCCATGAGTACCCCCAAGAATTACCATGGTTTTTTTACCTGCTGATGCCCGGCCTTCATCATATCCATTTATCAGCATGAATAGGGGTATGAGCAATACTCCCCATAAAAATACCAGCAAATAGAGATGTCCGGCTGATAAGATGGCAAAACACAAACCGGCACTGAGCAGAAACCAGGCATGAAAATTTTTGTCAGAAGGAGATTCTTTTTGGGGGATCAGTGTTACCAATGCCAGTAAAGGGAGCATAATGCCCGGGAAAAGCATCAAAATACCAGTCGTGTCGGTAATGTAAAATGCCAGATAAGTGCTTAAGCCCTGAACCCATAAGGGGTAGCCGGAAGGGATCTGTACCTGCCATGCATCAGGTGTATTGAAAAACAGCTGAAAAGAGCCTGCCATCAGGAATAATGACACTAAAACTGTGATCCATCCTTTAAGCATAGTTTTTAGCCAGGGCATGAGAAATAGTGCCAGGCCTGAAATCAATGGGACGATTATGATGGAGAGATTAGCATGCATAACGATTGTATAACAATACTCACCCGAAATCGGTTTTGGGAATTATCTCAAAGGAAACGTTAAATGTACTTTTGTCCCTTTTCCCGGCTCCGACTCAAATTCCATCCTCCCTTCATGGTCTTCCATAATATTGTGGGTGATAAAAAGTCCAAGACCAGTGCCCTGTCCGGGCTCTTTGGTGGTAAAAAAGGGATCCAGGATTTTAGGCATATTTTTCTTGCTGATGCCAGATCCTGTGTCGGATATGGAGATGTGAAGGTTTTTATCGGTGCGTGTTGTTTGAATGGTGATGGTGCCTTTTTCTTCAATTGCCTGAACGGAGTTGATCAGTAAATTCAGAATGGCCTGGTGGATCTTCCCTTCGTTGCACCTGAGCAAGAAGGGTTTGTCAGTATAGCGCTTTTCTATGGATATGCTGTTTTTTGTCTGATTTCTGAGGATCAGCAGGCAATTCTCGATGACTTTGTGAATATCGCTCTCTTCGAACAGCTGATCATTCTTTCTGCTGTAATGGTTCAGGCCCGAAACAATGCGGCTGGCCCTGTTCACACCTTCGTTCACAACTTCAACCAGTTTTGAAATGTCGGGGTCGGGATTAAAAGTATCGCTTATGTAACTCTCTAATGCAGAGGCCCCACCTTTGATAAAGTTAAGCGGATTGTTTAATTCATGGGCAATGCCAGCCGCCAGAACCCCCAATGATGCCATTTTTTCCGATTGAAGCAGCTGACTTTGTGTCTTCTGTAACTTGTTGAGTGTTGCTTCAAGCTCTTCACGATGGTTGATCAGTTCTTCATTGGCTGCAATGAGCTCCTCATTGGTTGCCTCCAATTCTTCGGTGCGTTCCTTTACAAGGTATTCAAGATGATTCTTGTATTTTTCCAATTGCTCTTCAGCATATTTCTTTTCTGTTATATCCCGACTGATTGTTTGTAAATAAAGCTGGTTGTCAAAATAAATCTTTGAAATAATCCCACTGAACCAGCGTGTGTTTCCACCGGTATCAATAAACCTGTTTTCAATAATGGGGGTATGGGTTTCCTGACCTTCGATCAGCTTTTTGGTTTCGTCTCTTACATATTCCAGATCATCGGGATGTATCCGTGCTTTGCGATGGGGATTGGAATAATCAACCTGGCTGATACCGGTTATCTCCTCCAGAGCGTTATTAGCAAAGATAATGTTACCCTTCAGGTCGTGAACCATAATAATTTCAGGGAAAGCCTCAATAATGGTACGATATCTTGCTTCGCTTTCTACCAGTGCATTTTCTGCTTTTTTTCGGCCACTAATATCTCTTAATACCGCCAGCACCCTTCCAACACCTCCAATTTGGGTGCTCTTCAGTGAAATTTCAGAGAAGAATATGTCGCCATTTTTTCTTTTTGAAAGCCATTCAAATACTTGTGGCCCTTCTTCTATGGCTTTGCGGATCATCTCCCGGGCTTTTTCATCAGAAAACTGATCATTTTCAGCACTAATATCACTAACGGTAAGTTTAAGTACCTCTTCTTTGCTCTCATATCCGTACATTCTGAGCATCACATCGTTCACGTCAAGAATTTGCCCGTTATCCGCATTGTGAATAAAAATTGTTTCGCTGGTAGAATTAAATATCTCCCTGTAGTTTCTTTCATTGTCAGAAATTACCTTGTTTTGCTCCTGCAAATGATCTATTAAGCCGGAAAAGGAGTTGAAAAACCTGCGGGTAACATACAGGATGATCAATCCAACTGCTGAAATATGTAATGCATTGATTACCCAGGGGAAAAATCTGAACAGGTAAACAGTAGGTTCATAACCCGAGGGAATTTGCAGAATACCCCTGCTATGATAATAACCTATGATGATAAAGCCTGTTATGGCGACCAGGTATATAATAAGGCTTCTGGTAAAGGGAAAATAAATTATGGCAAACAGGGGTATAAGAACCAGGTAGATGCGGGTTGAGGAAAGCAAACCGTAAATTAAGGCATCTGAAAGGGAAAGTAACAGCACCAAAGCTACCATCATATAGGCTTTTGTGTTGATGCTTATTTGGTCTCTTTTTATGGTAACAAATAGCAGGATTGCTATAACCAGTGATTCAAAAACCACCGAAATATTAAAACTGTTATTTACATACCTGAAGAAATTGCTGACCAGAAAAGCTGCTGAACCAAAAATCGAAGCAACAATGAGTGAGGTGTGGATCACCTGTTCCTTAACATGTTCAACTGTTTGGATGTTTTTTTTCATGCCAGATATTCAGTTGTTGTCTATCCTTTTGATGATTTCTGCCGTTCGATGTCCATAGGGTATGGCCGGCTCCTGCTCTTTTACCTTCTGCCATGCCCTGGTAATGATCATTTCATCGATATCATCCTTGTCGCATGGCACCTCCACAATATAGGTGTCTTCGGCATACGTGGCGATCATGCATTTTACGATGGCTTTTCCCATAATTGAATGTTTTTCTTGTGACAATATTACAAAAAAAATGCATTGATATGCCAAAATAAAAGGATATTGGTGTTTTTCGGGGTGATTTAGCCAGGCTTTGGAGTAGAGCTATAATCTGATTGGCTAAATTATTGATTGATCAGTGCACATGTCCTTCCATTTCCCGGGTTTCTTCCCGGTCTGCAACCGATACGCCTTCGCGCAGGGTTTCGCGTACTTCGCCGCAGCGCAGCATCATATCGCCGAAATAGGGGTTTTTGATCTCTTCAAACTCGCTGAGCCAGTATGCCCCTCGGTCGTCATCGTACATGGGGCAGAAAGTCACATACCAGGTCTGGCCTATGGCTCCTAAAGTGCGGGCGGTTTCAATGAAGGCTTCGGACAGGGGTTCGAAATGCACGCGCATTTCTTCTTTATCTGATGCATCCACAAGCTTACCAGCACTTTCTTCCATATCTTCATATTGATCCATCCAGAACATGTGGTGCTCACCTTCGAGAGAATGAATACCGATGGTTGTTAATTGCTCTTTCAGTTCACGGCCATGTTGTCTTGCTTGTTCCGGTGCATCGTCGGCAAGGGCATTTTTTAAATCGAAATATATTTGGAACAGTTTCTCCAGGTTGCTCTTAAAGGGTTCGGGAATAGCAGCTCTTTCCGGTGGTGCCATCATGCTGTAGCTTCCACGCAGTTGCGCTGCCGCATCAATGGCAAACACGCCGCTCACGGCAATTTCTTCCCCTTCCGATAAGCCGGAAAGCACCATGTAGCCATCGGATGTTCTGGGGCCAATTTCTATCTCGCGAAACTCAAAGGTAAAACCGTTATCCTGCGATTTTTTTACATATACCACCGAACGTTTGCCGGTCCACAATACAGCCGTTTCGGGAATTACCAGCTTGTGCTCTCCTGCACCGGTGAGCGTGGCATTGACCAGCATGCCGGGTTTGAGCAGGTTATTGGGATTGGACATCGTGAGGCGTACCCGGGCCGTGCGGGTTTGCGGATTGACAAAGGGGTCTACAAATTCCACCTGCCCACTGAGTTCTTTTTCAGGCCGGGCGGGTAGCGCTACCTTTGCCTGCTGCCCTGAGCGGATTTGCCCAATCTGGTTTTCGTAGGCATCCAACTCCACCCATACATTGGACAACCCGGCAATGGCAAAGAGGGTTTGTCCGGTGCTTACATAATCTCCTTCCGAAACGGCCCGTTGGGTAAGGTAGCCCGAGCGGGTGGCGTAAATATCGGTGGTGGCAGAAGCCTGGCCACTTTCTTCTATACGGCTGATTTGTGTTTCAGTAAGGTTAAACAGCTTCAGTCTTTCACGCGTTGCGCTGTAAAGGCGTGGCTGGCTATCCTTGCGGGTAGCGGACTGGATAAGCTCTTGCTGTGCCTGCATCAGTTCGGGCGAATACAGGGTGGCCAGCCTTTCGCCCTGGCTGATAAATCTGCCGGTATAGTCGGCATACAACCGCTCTATGCGGCCGGGGAAATGGGCCGTAAGCATCCGTTCCTCCCTTTCATTCACCGCCACTTTTCCTGTAAGCCTTAAGGTAGTTCCAGTATGTGTGGCTTCTACTCTTTGTGTACGCAAATTGGCCCAGGTGCTGTGGCTTTCGCGCATGGTGAACAGGAAGGGGTCATCATCCTGGTGGTCGTCATCATCGGAAGCAGGAATGAGATCCATGCCGCAGATGGGGCAGTCACCGGGCTCGTCCTGCCGCACCTGGGGATGCATGGAGCAGGTGTATTCAACCGAACCGGCCTGTCCTGTATGTTCATGGTCATCATGAT
>SLIL01000108.1 GCA_007135645.1 Bacteroidales bacterium | reverse complement strand
GCTCAGCCGAGGCGACCCCGTAACTGAGAGTTTAAAACGCCGATCCTGCAAGCACCAGTGCCACAATGGATACCAGCTTAAGCAGGATATTCAAAGAAGGGCCTGAGGTATCTTTCAGCGGATCGCCCACCGTATCACCCACTACAGATGCCTTGTGTGCTTCTGATCCTTTGCCGTAATCCTGGCCCTGATAGTTGATCCCTTTCTCGATAAGCTTTTTTGCATTGTCCCAGGATCCCCCTGCATTGGATTGCAGAATGGCCAGCAATACCCCCGAAACGGTAACACCTGCCAGCAATCCGCCAAGGGCTTCTGCGCCCATGGTTAAGCCTACAATTACAGGTACTGAAACAGCTATAATACCGGGAAGGATCATCTGGCGCAAAGCAGCACGGGTGGAGATGGTTACACATTTTCCATATTCCGGGGTACCTTCTGCTTCACTCATGATCTTCTGATCTTTTTCGCTCCACATGCTGGGGTGGGTTCCCTGCTCACTGTTTTTCTTCATTACCTCCAGGGCCTTTTTCAAAGGCTCAATGGTATTGAACTGACGGCGCACTTCCTCAATCATGGATTGGGCTGCATCGCTCACCGCTTTTATGGTAAGAGCAGAGAAAACATAAGGCATGAGGGCTCCCAGAAACACCGCTGCAATTACATAAGATTTGGAAACATCAATGGATTGTATCCCTGCTGCCGACATATAAGCACCAAAAAGGGCAAGTGCAGTAAGTGCTGCCGAACCAATGGCAAATCCTTTTCCAATGGCAGCAGTGGTATTTCCAACGGCATCAAGTTTATCCGTTTTTTCCCGCACATCGGCCGGCAATTCCGACATCTCGGCAATACCACCGGCATTGTCTGAAATGGGTCCATAAGCATCTACTGACAGCTGGATACCCAGGTTGGAAAGCATTCCCACAGCAGCAATGGCAATACCGTAAAGGCCACTCAGATGGAATACCAGTACGATAGCTACTGCAATGGTGAGGATGGGGATAATCGTGGAAAGCATTCCGATACCCAGACCGGAGATTATATTGGTTGCCGAGCCGGATGTGGACTGGCGGGCAATAATGCGTACCGGGAGATAATTCAAACCGGTAAAGAACTCTGTGCTGTATCCGATGATCAATCCTGCGATCAAGCCAATGATGGATGCATAAAAAATATTCATGGCGGTAATTTCCCGCACAATGGCATTGCCTGCATCATCGGTATAGAGCGGATCAACGAATGTCCATGATTCAGGTAGCATGGCCCTGATGATAAAAAAGGATGCCGCGATCATAATGGCAGCAGCAACCAGCTCTCCTATATTCAAGGCAGTTTGTGGATTTCCGCCTTCTTTAACTTTTACAAAGTAGGTGCCGATCATGGAAGCAATGATTCCGGCAGCAGCCAGGAACAATGGGAGTAAAACCGGTGAAAGCCCTGCAAAATTGTCCATAAAGTCGGGATTGGTCATAAACACTGCACCCAGCACCATGGCAGCTATAATGGAACCTACATACGATTCAAAAAGGTCGGCACCCATACCTGCCACGTCGCCCACGTTGTCGCCAACATTATCGGCTACTGTGGCCGGGTTGAGCGGATGGTCTTCAGGAATACCCGCTTCTACTTTACCCACAAGGTCAGCACCCACATCGGCAGCTTTGGTGAAAATACCACCCCCCACCCTGCTAAACAGAGCAATGGATGAGGCACCAAAGGAAAACCCGGTTACGATGGAGAGCACCTTGTTCAGGCTGTCAAATGTCTCTACTCCAAACAAAGAGGCATAGAGGATAAATAATACACTTAGTCCCAGGATCCCGAGGCCTACCACACTAAGTCCCATAACACTACCACCGGCAAACGCGATCTTGAGTGCATTGTTGAGACTGCTGCGGGCAGCATCGGTGGTTCTTACATTAGCCTTGGTGGCAATTCTTAGCCCGATAAAACCGGCCAGCCCTGAACAAAAAGCCCCGGCTACGAAGGATAATGCAACCAGGGGATGAGAAGTTTCGGTGCCGGTGGTTAGAGCTAGTAATGTCGCTACTGATACCACAAAAATGGCAAGGATCTTATACTCTGCCGTAATAAAAGCCATGGCCCCCTCCGAAATATAGGCGGCAATCTTTCTCATTTTGTCATTACCGTCAGATTGTTTACTGATCCAGGATGTTTTGATAAGGGTGAAAATCAACGCCCCGATGCCAATCACGGGGATAAAGTAGATCAATAGGTTTTCCATAAGTTTTGCTTTTGGATTTTGATAAGGTTTTAGGTTTAACTGTAAGTAACTGTTTTAAAAAATTGTTGATTTGATAAAATTATAAATATTTTCCTATAAACGTGAAAAAAAGCAGCCCTAATAGTGAAAAAAATATAACAGCTTAAGGTTTTATAATATCAATTTGTCATTAACAAACTCGCTGGGCTTTTGTTCATTAAATATATCATTTTTTTCCTTCATCTTAATCTCTTCTGCAACAGGAATTGTTTGCATCTTTTATTATTATCTTTGACGCGCAAAACACTAACATAAGTTTAATTCATTGGAAAATTTCTCGTCAAAACTATTGCAGGCAGCAGTGGATGAGTTTACCCGGTTGCCGGGAATTGGCAAAAAGACGGCATTAAGGCTGGTGCTTCACCTCCTGAGACAGGATGAACAAGAGGTGGTAACTTTTACCAATGCTGTTTCTGATTTGAGAAGAAATGTAGTCTACTGCCGCAAATGCCACAACATCAGCGATCACGATCTGTGTGATATCTGCAATTCGCCCCGTCGCGATGATACACTGGTATGTGTGGTTGAAGACCTCCGCGATGTAATTGCCATTGAAAATACCGGCCAGTACCGCGGTTTGTATCATGTAGTGGGAGGGTTGATCTCGCCCATGGACGGTATTGGCCCTGATGATCTTCAGATTGAATCGCTGGTAAGAAGGGTTAGGGAAGAAAACGTAGCCGAGATCATTCTTGCCCTCAATGCCAATATGGAAGGAGATACTACCAATTTTTATATTTATCGTAAATTGCAGGATATGCCGGTAAAACTATCAACCATTGCAAGAGGTATTGCCGTGGGTGATGAGCTGGAATATGCCGATGAGATCACCCTGGGGAGATCTATTTTAAACCGCACACCCTATAAAGCAGGAATTCCTGATAACCAAAGATGACCGGTTCTATGAAGCTGTCTGTGATCATTGTAAACTACAACGTAAAGTATTTTCTTGAGCAATGCCTTAAGTCGGTGTTTATCTCGGGAAAAGGGATCGATATGGAGGTATTTGTGGTGGACAATAACTCCGTGGATGGTTCGGTGCAGATGGTGCAGGAAAAGTTTCCGCAGGTACAGCTCATTGCCAACAAAGAAAATACGGGCTTTAGCAGGGCCAATAACCAGGGCATTGCAAAAGCCAGGGGAGAATATGTCCTTTTGCTTAATCCTGATACCGTGGTGGAAGACGATACGTTCAGCAAGGTGGTGGATTTTATGGATAAAACACCCGATGCTGGTGGTTTGGGAGTGAAGATGATTGACGGGCAGGGGGTGTTTCTTCCTGAGTCAAAGCGTGGGTTGCCCACCCCGGCAGTGGCTTTTTACAAAATTTTCGGGCTATCGGCCCTGTTTCCACGTTCGAAAGTATTTGGCAAGTACCATCTGGGTTACCTGGACAATGATAAGATTCACCAGGTAGAGATCCTGTCAGGTGCATTTATGCTCATGCGCAAATCGGTGCTGGAAAAAACCGGTTACCTGGATGAAACCTTCTTTATGTATGGCGAGGACATTGACCTTTCCTACCGTATTCTGCAGGCCGGCTATAAAAACTATTATTTCCCCCAAACAAGGATTATACACTACAAAGGAGAGAGCACCAAGAAAAGCAGCATCAATTACGTGTTTGTGTTTTACAATGCAATGATCATTTTTGCCCGTAAGCACTTCTCAAAGAAGAATGCCAGCCTCTTTTCATTTCTTATCAATATTGCTATCTATTTCAGGGCTTCGCTGGCTATCCTCAACAGGTTCTTTCGCAGGGTGATCACTCCCATGGCCGATGCCCTGGTCATTTTCCTGGGTTTTGTTTATATAAAAGATTACTGGGAAACCCATGTGCTGGAGTTTGAGCAAAGCTACTATCCGCCCGAATTCCTGCATTATTTTGTTCCATCGTATATTTTGCTCTGGCTGTTTTCGGTGTATATAAGTGGGGGATACGATAAACCCTTGAAGCTTTTCCGGATAGTTAGGGGAATAGGCCTGGGTACGGTGATCATTCTCGTGATTTATGCCCTGCTGCCCATCTCCATGCGTTACTCAAGAGGGTTGATCCTGCTGGGCAGCCTTTGGGCGTTAATCAGCATGCTGGTGGGCCGGATCTTCTGGCATTTCGTCAGATTCAGGAATCTCAATATCGGCAGTCAGCTAAACAAACGCATCGCGATCATAGGCAAAGGTTCTGAACCCGAAAGGGTTGCACTAATGCTCAGGCAAAGCGGGAGCAATGCATTCATTGGTTTCGTGACTACCCAAGGTAAGTTGCCTCAAAACAGCGGCTACCTGGGCACCCTGGAGCAGCTCAAAGAGATCATCGAGGTTTACAACATCAATGAACTGATCTTTTGTGCCAGTGAAATATCATCACAGGCCATTATTTCCCATATGTCGGGCCTGAAAGACAAGCCGGTCAACTTCAAGATCGCCCCACCGGAAAGCCTTTTTATCATTGGCAGTAACTCCATTGATACCTTTGGCGATTTCTTTACGGTGGATGTCAATACCATAAACCAGACAGCCAACAAGCGCAACAAAAGGCTTTTTGACCTGCTTGCCGCCGGGTTTTTACTCGTTTCGTTTCCTGTCAATATGCTGTTTGTAAAAAAACCGCTGGGTCTGCTTCGTAACATTTTTGCCGTTCTTTTCAACAAGAAAACCTGGGTGGGATACCATCCCCAGGCAGAAAACAATCAGCTACCCTCTTTGAAAAAAAGTGTCCTGAATCCGGGAGATATGTTTGCCAACAAAACCCTGGATCCCACAACCCTAATGAACCTGAATACCCTCTACGCCAAGGATTTCAGATTGGGAAATGATTTCAGGATCATGCGAAAAGGATACCGGGAACTGGGTAGGGCAAGGGTATAGCCTGTTTCATTTATCACCTGGATTGTATTAAACTTTTTTGCATTTTTGTTGTTTGAAAGGCAGGAATAAAAAAGGATATATGAAGGTTTTGCCGGCAATTATTATTTTTATCTGTAATTATTGAGTCCACTCTAAAAAGTCTTTTTTAAATGCTATTGATAAAACTCCCCTTTATAACTCGCGTAAATTCAATAGGTTGCGAGCTCCCCCTCTTAGGGGGACGGGGGGTATTGTACTTTTCGGAGTGGACTCATTATTTTAACTGAAAACTATCAGCAATGGCCAGTTATGAAATTGTTTTACCCAGGATGGGAGAAGGTATTACCGATGCTACCATTACAAAATGGCTGAAAAAACCCGGTGATCATATATCAGAAGAAGAACCCCTTGCAGAAGTTGCTACCGATAAGGTAGACAGTGAGATCCCTTCACCCGTGGAGGGCAAACTTCACGAACTGCTTTTCAACGAAGGAGATACCGTGGAGGTGGGAAGTGTGATCGCCATCGTAATTACCGGTGCAGAAGAAGATGCAGCAAAGCCCGCATCAAAAAAAGATAAACCATCAGATGAAAAACCTGCAAAAACGGAAGAGCAGGAAAAGACCGGAACCCATGAAGGGGATCAGGAAAGAACCGTTCAGCCATTAATTGTTTCCAAAGGGGCCAGTGGCCGGTTCTATTCACCCCTGGTTAGAAATATTGCCAAAGAAGAAGGATTGAGTATGGATGAGCTGGATCGTGTTGAGGGCACCGGCAAGGAGGGACGCCTTACCAAGGACGATCTGCTAAAATACCTGGAAAAGCGCTCTAAAGGCGAAGTTCCTTTGGTGGATACCGGCACAATCACATCATCTTCCGGAAAAGCAGCAAAAACGGTGCATGTAGTTAAACCACAGCAGGGGGACCAGGTCATTGAAATGACGCGTATGCGGAAGTTAATTGCTGATCACATGGTAGCTTCTGAAGATACCAGTGTTCACGTTACTTCAGTAATTGAGATTGATGTTACAAACCTGGTGAAATGGCGCGATAAACACAAGAAAACTTTTGAGCAAAGAGAAGGGGAGAAGCTCACATTCACTCCCATTTTTATCCAGGCTGTTGCCAAAACCCTCAGGGATTATCCCATGCTCAATTCCAGTTTGAGTGGCGACAAGATCATCATTCGCAAAAATATCAATATCGGAATGGCAACTGCCCTGGCCGACGGAAACCTGATTGTGCCCGTTATCAAAAATGCCGACCATAAAAATCTGGTGGGGCTTGCAAAGGCCGTTAACGATCTGGCACGCCGCGCCCGCTCCAACAAGCTGCAGCCCGATGAAATTCAGGGAGGCACCTTTACCCTTACCAATGTGGGGGCTTTTGATACCATTTTTGCCACCCCCATCATCAACCAGCCCCAGGTAGGCATCCTTGCGGTGGGTACCATTAAGAAAAAACCCGTGGTTCTTGAAACAGAACATGGCGATACCATTGCCATCAGGAGCATGATGTACCTGAGTATGTCATACGATCATCGTATTATTGACGGTGCCCTTGGTGGAATGGCTCTGAAGCGCATTGGCGAATACCTGCAGAACTGGGATGTGGAACAATCGGTATAAGACTCTTTAAATACCTTATTATTACTTTTCTATCTCTACTTTGACAGATTAAGCTATTCTTTGTATAATCTAACCCCTACAGGGTATCCAGAGAATAAATTGAACCTCAAATGCTACAATAGTTAATGCCCTCCAGGCAAAAGGTCGTTATTTCATGCTTTACCGCGTAGCGGTTGAATTATTGTAGAAAGTATTGCACCCTTGTTCTCTTTTACCGCGTAGCGGTTACACTTAAAATCATAATGTGTCAAAGTAAAACTATTTAGTGCAGGATAATGGCTTGCATTAATGGTCAATAATTCCTGCAGTTCACATTATTTTGTTAATTTCGCAGGGATTACAAACATAAAAAACCATTCATGCAATTAAACCTAAAACGACCGGTTGCTTTCTTCGATATCGAAAGTACGGGTACCAATGTGGTAAAAGACAGAATTGTAGAGATCTGTTTTTTTAAAGTAATGCCCGATGGCACAACTGAAACCCGCTTGAGAAGGATCAATCCCGGTATCCCTATCCCGCCCGAGGTAACTGCCATTCACGGTATTTCAAACGAAGATGTGGCCAACGAACCCACCTTTAAACAAGTTGCAAAATCGCTTAATGAGCTTTTGAAGGATTGTGACCTGGCAGGCTACAACTCCAATAAGTTTGATGTGCCCATGCTCATTGAGGAGTTTCTGCGTTGCGACATTGATTTCAATCTTAAAAACAGAAACCTGATCGATGTTCAGAATATCTTCCATAAAATGGAGCCCCGCACGCTTAAAGCGGCCTACAAATTTTACTGCGACAAGGAACTTGTGGATGCACACACCGCCGAAGCAGATACCATAGCAACCTACGAAATTTTGCTCTCACAGCTGCAACGGTATGAAGAGGTGGAATACGAAGATGCCGAAGGGAACATCAGCAAACCGGTTGTGAACGATATGGAGGCCCTTTTTAAATTCTCCTACAACCATCGCAATGCAGACCTGGTTGGCCATATTGTGTATAATGCCCATGGGCAGGAGTCTTTCAATTTTGGAAAGCACAAAGGCAAAACCCTGGATGAAGTTTTTAAAAAAGAACCCCAGTATTATGATTGGATGATGAATGCCGATTTTCCTCTATACACAAAGAATGTGCTGAAAGAGGTGCGGTTCAGGGCACTGGAAAACTCCAATATGATTCTGAAAAAATAATTTCTCATTGGGGCAACGATCTCTTTAAAAGCTACGAAGAATGAAGATAATCTGCATTGGGCGCAATTTTATTGAGCATGCCAATGAATTGAACAATCCGGTTCCCGTTGATCCCGTATTTTTTATGAAACCCGAAAGTGCGATCATCAGGGCCGGATTACCGTTTTACTATCCTGATTTTTCTCGCGATATCCATTATGAAACCGAGCTGGTTCTGAGAATCAACAAACTGGGAAAACATATCAGCGAAAAATTTGCCCACACCTACTACGATACCATTGGAATTGGGATAGATTTTACTGCCCGCGACCTGCAAAGTATCTGTAAGAAAAAGGGATTGCCGTGGGAGATGGCCAAAGCTTTTGATGGCTCCGCTCCGGTAAGTACTTTGGTGCCCAAATCAAAATTTGCCGATATCAACGATATCAACTTTTCATTGAAAAAAAACGGTCAGCTGGTACAAAAGGGCAACTCCGGTATGATGATCTTTACCTTCGATAAGATCATTTCCTATGTTTCACGGTTTGTTACCCTTAAAATCGGTGACCTGATCTTTACCGGTACCCCCGCCGGGGTGGGCTCTGTTGAAATCGGTGACAAACTGGAAGCATTTATTGAGAATGAGAAAATGCTGGATATCGCTGTAAAATAGCTCTTAGATTGTTAATAGATTTATTGTTCTTTGCATTGG
>SLIL01000195.1 GCA_007135645.1 Bacteroidales bacterium | reverse complement strand
TTGCAAACATGCTCATGGTATTCATAGCCTCCATAAGCCTGATCATAACAGAAGGACTGCCTTTGCCACAGATCCTTCATCTAAAACAACCTTATCCCCATTGGTAATGTCAGTTGCTATCACAGCAAGCGGTATATCCGCATCCTCAATTTTCTTAACTCCCAGGCTTTCGCCTAATAAGTCCCACAATTTGGCATTGGAGATCAGGTTTGCTTTCTCACTTTTGGCCTGATTTGCAAAGCTCTCTGCTTCATCCATACCATCTTCAACCTTAAGCACTTTTACGGATACATTTTCATAGCCAGCTTTTTTCCTGATCATACTGTCATATCACCATCAATGGGGTTAACGGTAGCGGAAATAACTACGGTTTTGTTTCTAATCTTTTCATGGCTTTGTTTTTAGGTTTGCACTAAACAATTAAAATTTAAATACAATTTACATATCCAGATGAGTTTCCATAATGTTAAGCTTTCAATCGATCTCTCCATTACCCGTCATCAAAATGGCAAAAGGCCTGAACCGGGGCATTTTAGAAAATGCAATTACAACAATAACCATTAATGGAACGCTGAGAAACATTCCAACAATCCCCCAGATGGCTCCCCAGAATGCCAGGGAGAGAATAATTACCAAAGGACTAAGGTTTACGCTGTTGCCCATAACCCGGGGATCGATAAAATTCCCGATTATTATCTGAATCGCCCCAACAAACAATAGCACCAGCAGACCTGGGGTGAAATCACCAAACTGCAAAAAGCTGAAAAGGACCGGCAAAATGGTAGCCACATACGAACCCAAAACCGGTATATAGTTGAGCAGAAAAATCAAAAAGGCCCAGAATACCGGAAAATCTACTCCCACCGCAATGAGAACCAGGTAGCTCAAAACACCGGTTGCAAGGCAAATAAGCGTTTTCAGCACCAGGTACCTGGAAACCGAAAGCTCTACCTTTTCAATAATACGGTATGTTTCTTCAAACTTTCGGGTATCGGTAAAAACCTTTTCAAGCTTTTTTCTAAAGGATGATTCCTCGATGAAAATGAAGATCGTATATACAATCATCATGAAGACAGTACCCAGCAAACCTGAAGAATAATTGAACAGAGTAAATGCTGCTGAACCAAAATCGAAGTCTTCCAGATAAACATTCGCAGATGCCAGAAAGTCAATGTTAAGAGTTTCATTTACATTGTTTATCAACCTATCAACATTTACCAGATATGCTTCATAGGTAAAGGCAAGTACACGTAGATTGGATATAACAATGTTTACAACAAAGTTTAAAACCACAAGTATGATCAGAAAAGAGATCACATTTTTGACCCATTCGGGAATCATTGTTTTTACAAACCCGATACGGTTCATAAAAAACCTCATCTGTTTTACAATAAGCCAGAGAAGCAGTGCAAAAACAAAAGGCATGATCAGGCTTTTGCCAATAATCAGAATATAGACCACAGACATGAACACAATAAAGATACCGGCTAAACTTTTGAAATCTACATATTTCTGCATTTGCTTACAGTTTTAAGTTAGTTGTACATTGTCTGTGACAAGGTATATAAAAAAGAAAATCCTCAAAGAAAATTGCCTTTGCTCCTGATGATTAAGAACAGATCGGCATTATTCAATACCAGGAGCCGGAACAAAAATTTCCGGTTCATACGGATCTTCCAGTCTTGAAATAATGGTTATTTGTTCAAAACCCAATGCTTTGAAAAAGTTGTACAGCAGTCCAATTGCCGTGGTTTCGCTCTGCTCCAGGATCCCCATTTCAATGGCCCGTTTTTCCATAAGATTTGCTGCACTTTGTTTTAAGGAAACCGCTTCCTCAAGGCTCCATCTCCCTTCTTCGATAAATATCTCGTAATCAGATGGATTAATAATTACATCCAACACTTCTGCCGGAGGTAACTGAAAGGTGATGGAGCGGTCGTCAATATGCAGATCCGACTCCTGAAGCCTGGAAAAGTCAAACCCTGAATATACCCGCCCCCGGGCAATTACCACCATCTCCTGCCGACGATAATTCATATAATTCATGCCGTTGGAGGCACTCACACCCGGGCGCATGATTGTCATGGCATCCAGCAATCTCTCCCCCGGGGTTTTGCTGATAAGTTTAAACGTATCCAGCACCAGCTCATCATAATAGGTGGTAGTAAACAGCTGGGATATTTTTTTAATCTCCTCAACCATGATAGCTGTATTGTCTATCTTCAGACCTCCACTGCGACTACCAAAGTAAGCCCTGTAAACCAGGATTCCCATAATGATAAAAATAAGAACCAAGGCTAAATAGATGATCAGTCGAATTGTTTTGAACATACGAATTCTTTTTTTGGCCTGCTTAAGGCTGTTTAGCTTCTTTTTCCATTGGTTTTACAACAACATGCACCTGCTCAAACCCCATTGCCCTGAGCCATGACTCAAAAAAGGCAACGGAATGAGCATTGGCCCTGTTCAAAACCCCCATTTGAGGAATGCTTTCATAGATCTCTTTTTCGGCTTGTACCAAAAATCCGTACCGTTCTTCATTGGTAAAGCTTCTTCTGAAAAAACCTGTTCTGGAATATTCTTCCTGGATACTCTCGGGATCCATATTTAGGTTAATAACCCTGGCATGAGGTATTCTCAGTTCAATGCTGTTTCCGCTGATCTCAATATCCTCTTCCCCTATTTCTTTCATGTTTGTTCCAGCTTTGATACGGGCTTTGGTGGAAATAAGAAGTTTACGGTCACCGATCTTATACCAGTCCGGAACATCGTTGACCTGTACTACCTTGGATACCACAAACTCCACAGTGGCCATTTCTGACATTTCCTGGATCTGGTGTATGACATTGATACTTTCTTTCTCCTTCTTAAAGAAAGAACAGGAGTAAGAAGGAAGCATGAATAAAGGAACAAGAAATATAATCAGGAGTCTGATTTTCTTAAAGTGCATGGCAGTCATCATTCTGAAGTTTCTAAAAAGCTGATTACAGATTGCATCCGATCGTTTAATAGAGCCGCTTAAGGCTATCATTACAAAAATACTGCTTATTGCCAAAATTGAGCCATTATTGAGCCAATATTGATCCCGGTTTAAATTTTGCAGAATCTCTTAAAGCCTGTTTACAAGTTGCGCAAGTAAGATGAGAGCAAGAAAAGAGTATCATCTGATTGCCAAAACAAATCTTTTTATCAAAAAATTTGTTTTTGTTAGTTATCCTAACTATATTTACAGTGAATTAACCCTTTTGTCTAATTTAAATTATTTAAAGCTATGAGCAAATCTGTTTTTTATCATGCCGGTTGCCCGGTATGTGTAAGTGCTGAGCAGGATATTGTGGAACTGATAGGTTCTTCAAATGTAGAAATCGTTCATCTTGGTGAAAATAAATCAAGGATTCCTGAAGCAGAGAACCTGGGAATAAAGTCAGTTCCCGCGCTGCTTACTCCAAAAGGAAATGTGTTACACCTCAATTTTGGAGCTTCTATGGCAGATGTGAAAGGTTGAAAAAAATTTGCCCCGTATGGTTAGGTATCCTATCTTTGCGGGGCAATTTTATATCATTCCAGTAATAGCAAATGGCATGAAAAACTCCCCGTTTAACCTCAACATCCAGAACAGCGATACCGACCACAGGATTGTTGCCGCCCTGGAAAGGGTCTCCCAGGCATTCAGGATCATGTTGTGGAACGAAAGCAAAAACCTCTCCCTTACGCCTATCCAGATCCAGACCTTAATCTTCCTGCAAAACCACAGTGAAGAAAAGAGAACTGTGACTTACCTGGCCCGCGAATTCAACATTACCAAGGCAACTGTAAGTGATACCATCAAAACGTTGCATCAGAAAGAACTTATTACCCGGCAATATCAGCAGGAAGACACACGCAGCTATACCATTCACCTATCCAGCAAAGGAAATGAGATTGCCACCAAAGCTTCATTATTTACCAGGGAGTTATTTGCTCCGATAGAAAAATTAAATTCACCGGAAAAGGAGAGCTTTCTTTTGAATCTTCTGGAGATCATCCATCATTTGCAAAAAGCAGGGATCATCAGCCTGCAGCGCATGTGCTTCACCTGTGTGCATTACAGGCCCGATCACCCAAAAGGAAACCACTTTTGCGACCTGCTCAACATGAAACTCGAAACCAGGGAATTAAGGATTGATTGCCCGGAGCATGAAGAGAAACCAGCCTGATGATCATTATTTTCCCCGCTCCCGTGGTTTTAGCTGACAGGCGCATGAGCCTGATAGACGTTCGTTAACATCTACCCTAACGGGCATTCCATCTCTTTCCCACTCTATAAACCCACCACTCATGCTGCCTGCATGCTTAAAATCCCTGTTAAGCATTTTCTGGACATAATCACGGCTTTTAAGGCCAGATGAATCAGCCAATATGTAATATGTATCCTTATCAAGATTTTCCAATTGCTGTTCAAATCCTTCCATGGTCAAATTGAGCACATTGGGCACATCAAAAGCTTTGTAATCCACAAAGTCGGTATCGCGCAAATCAATCAGAAAGGCTCCCTGACTAATCAACGCCCTGGTTTCGCGGGGTGTGATGGAAAGAACTCCCTGAACGGATATTCCGTGGTTTTTGAAAAGATCAGACATAAAAAAGTATCATTTGTAATATACACCCGACTTCTGATTTTCAGCCAGGTACCTTTATCAATAATTCTATTGGTCATGACAAAGATACAAAGGAAAAAACAATTGACGTAATAATACGTCATTGTGTTTTATTTTGACCGTTTACAAGTTAAGTATAAACAAAAAGAATACAAAAGAACTATTCTCTTTGTGCAACTTCTCCCCGGATCCTGAATATATGGCTGTTACCCTCCTCTATGTTGGAAGTGGCAATTACCGTGCGATTGATACGATGAGGCCGGGGGGCAAGGCGAAACTCGATTTTTATCAAACCCTCTTCGCCTGGCATAATGGGTTCTCTGGGCCACTCAGTAACCCGGGTACCACAGCATGCACGAACTTGCGACAAGATCAAAGGCTCATCACCTGTGTTGCTGAATTTAATATCCAGCTTGGTTTCAGGCATATCATCCAGATAAATGGTTCCGTAATCGTAGTGATCTTCTTCCCATTTAAACTGGGGTCCTTTTTGGTCGTTGGCAAACAGGGCACTGCTTACCAATAGCATAGCGACAATCAATGCAATTCTTTTTTTCAACATGGCTTTTTTTTTGGTTAATAATCAGATACTATCTCTCTACTTTTTCTTACAAACCTTTCTCCTCAGGGTTATAAGGATTAACAGGTGATATCCCCCATACCGGAAATCCATTTTGACGCCAGCCCCGAAACCCATCGCTAATGAGAATAATTTCTCCTTTATACACTCCATTCAATGCATTCATTATATCTGTGGTGCGTCTTATGGTGGTACAATACAACAGGATTCTGGATTTTCCCAGATGAGGATGCAATAATTCAAGCAGGTTCGGGGCATCGGCATCAATGTTGATAGCATTTTTCAGATGACCCTCTGAAAACATCTCTTGTGTGCGCCCATCAATAATCAGGGTTTCCTCATCCTCCAGCAGATGCAGGTAATTTTCGAAAAACTCGCAGGCGGTTACAGAAATGATAGCCCTTACACCTGCTTCCCCTTGTGCACATATCAAAAAAGGCAGCATTACCAGGAGAAAGGATAAAAAATAACACCTTCTTATTGACTCTATATTCATTATATTGGCTGATTTATTTTAAAACAAACTTCCGTATATAACACCTGATATAGTGGCCATAATAACTACCAGTAATACATAAACAAGGGTTTTTTGAGTGCCTAATACACCACGGATTACCAGAATATTGGGCAGGGACAATGAAGGCCCGGCCAGAAGCAATGCAAGTGCGGGCCCTTTGCCCATGCCCGAAGCGATCAACCCCTGCAAAATGGGCACTTCGGTAAGTGTTGCAAAATACATAAATGCTCCCACGATAGAAGCAAAAAAATTGGCAAACAGGGAGTTGCCTCCAACCAGCCATGCGATCCATTCATTGGGAATAATGCCTGGGATTGCAGCATCATCGTGGGTAGAACCCAGCAGAAATCCTGCAGTAACCACACCAATTGCCAGCAAGGGCATGATTTGTTTTGCAAAATCCCATGATGCGATGGTCCACTCACGGTTTTCATCATCTCTCTTATCCTTGAGCGTGATGACACTTAAGGCCGCGATCCCAACCAGCATAGGCACTATAGGGGCCATAGCAGGGTCTGTTATCAGACGGGTTGACAGAACGCCAGCGGCAGCAGTGACAATAACGGCACCCAGTACCCATTGCCATTTTATTTTAAGGATAAATATGAGTGAATACGAAAGCAGTAAAGAGAAAAACCCTGTGATATACCACTTATAAGCCCAGATATAATACCATAAACTTGTGGTATCACCACTGGAAGGCCTGCCCCAGTTAGCAAAAACCAGTATCAGTACCAGTGTAAAAAAGTGAAAGGAAGTTTGCCACATAGGCCGTTTTTCGGGGGGTTGCTGAATGTTCATCTGTTGCTCCTTTTTCGCCTTTTCCTCTTTGCGGTATATCAATGACATAACCAGGCCAATAACTATACTGAAGGTAACAGCACCTATAATACGGGCAACCCCCATTTCAAACCCAAGGATACGTGCTGTAAGAATAATTGCAAGAATATTAATGGCCGGCCCGGAATACAGAAATGCCACTGCAGGCCCCAGGCCAGCACCCCGTTTATGAATACTTGAAAACAATGGAAGTATGGTACAGCTGCAAACAGCCAGAATTGTGCCTGAAACCGATGCAACACTGTAGGCAAGCCATTTCTTTGCATTGGCACCAAAGTATTTAAGCACAGAGCCCTGGCTTACAAAAACCGAGATCACCCCTGCAATAAAAAAGGCAGGCAGCAGGCACAATACAACGTGCTCCCGTGCATACCACTTTACAAGGTCAAGAGTAGCTACAATCGCGGTCATGAAACGCGGACTTTCTATTGGGAGAAAAAATGCTACCCCAAATAAAAGAGCAATCCAGAATAGTATCTTTAATTCTTTTTTGGTATCCATATATGTATTTTAGTATTTCGGAAAATCACGAAATATGTTGGAAAAAATTAATTAATATAAACCAGCCAGATAAAGTATATGCCAACCGCAAAAAATACCACAGCCACCACTCTTCTGAACCAGAACTCGAAGGTTTTTACTTTGTTGTAGAATGATCCTAACCCGGAAATACTAAATGCAAGGATCCATGCAAAAATAATAACCGGCAATCCGGTTGCAATAGCAAAAACAAATGGCATGGAATAGCCCATGGTGGAAGACACTGATAAGGGAATAAGCATACCAAAATACAGAAAGCCACTGTAAGGACAAAATGCCAGGGCAAACACAATACCCAAAAACAAAGTGCTCCAGAAACCACCTGATTTGGATTTTTCGCCTACTTTTGATGACCACTTTCCTGAAAATGAAAAATTTAGTTTTATCAGGTCGAACATGAAAAGTCCCATTACAATAAGAAACGGGCCAATAAGAAATTCTCCATAAGCCCAGATCGTTTTTTGTATTTGATAAACACTTGAACCCTGCTTCAGGGTAGCGATGAGGATAATACCAATAACCGTATAAGTAATGGCCCTTCCCAAGGTATAAACCAGGCCATTGATAAAGACTTTTTTCTGATGGTTAATGTCCTTGCTGATAAAGCCAATGGCAGATATATTGGTAGCAAGGGGGCACGGACTGATAGCTGTCATAATACCCAAAAGAAATGCCCCCAGTATTGGAAATTCAGTACTGTTAACCAAATTGTGTAAATACTCCATAACACCTATTTTGTAGCATTGCTTATTCGGGCAAGCAACTCTTTTTCAAAATTTGTCTTGTCGCGGTTACGTGAGTAAATCCTGACAATATCTGAAATATCTGTAACGGTTTCTTTTCTTCGATGGGTAGTTACTATTACTACGGTTTGAGAACGGGCATTATGTTTTTCAACCAAAGCATTATTTGCTTCATCAGAGATCTGAACTGTGGTAAATTTCAGATCATCTGCTTTATAAGCAGCCCCGATCATACTTTGCACATCCTTTTCAAGATTATCACAGGCCCTTGCCCTGCAACATGCCAGATCGGCTTTGAAATATAATACTTCAATTTTTTGAGCATTGGCATTTAGCCCGGCAAACAATGCAATTGAAAAAAGAATAAATAGCTTCTTCATGTGCTTTTTAGTTTAAAAATTAATTGTTTAAAAAAGTATTGGTTTCCTCTGCAATAAGTGCTTTAAGCCCCTCGGCATTGCCCATTACCAGGGCAAAAGACTGGTCGGTAATATCTTTGTATTGATCACCGCAGGCAATTACAAGGCTGCTAAACACTATTTCGTATTTTTCGGCAAGGGCCTCATTGGCTTTCTCTGAAAAATCAACTTCAATGAAGGCTACATCCTCATTTCCTGCGAAATTTTCCTGAACAGCCTTTTGAGCCACCTCCTGCAGGGTAACACAGGTAACACAGCGCATTTTGCCATGAAAATAATAAACATGAACTTTGGCATCGTTCATTGACAGATCAATTGCGCCCCCGGCACTGTCACCTCCTGTTGGCTGGCTGCAGGCAGCAAGGAATAAGGATAATAATCCAATAA
>SLIL01000201.1 GCA_007135645.1 Bacteroidales bacterium | reverse complement strand
TTGTTGGCACCGGCAATGGCAAATTGCATCTCTACAAAGGAAAAAAAATAATTACAAAAAACATAGAACCTGCTCAGGCATCTGAAACATTGACCAACCTGCTCAAACAGGATGGATATCTTTAGTACTTTCAATGATTGCAAATTACAAGGTCTGAATCAATAACTTAAATACCCAAACACCACTGTGAAACACATCTCTTATCTTATCATTTGCTTTTTTTTCCTCCTCTTTATCGGGTTGATCGGTTTGATACCCTTCAGGGTTATGTACATTGTTTCTGATGCACTGGCATGGATGCTCCGGGTAGTATTCAGATACAGATTGGATGTAGTACGGAAAAACCTGGAGATAACAGGTGTTACTGGTGATCCCAACCAGAGTAATAAACTTGTCAGGGATATCTATAAAAATCTTTCTGATATTCTGTTAGAGGGTTTTAAAAGCTTTACCATGAGCCGCAAGTCAGTGGTAAAAAGACACAAAGTGCTAAACCCTGAGCTGGTAAATGATTTTTACAAAAATGGCCAAAGTATTATTCTTGTTACCGGTCATATCGGAAACTGGGAATGGGGAAGCCTTTCTGCAGGCCTTCAATGTGATTACCCCATTGTTGGGTTTTACAAGCCTCTGAAAAACAAGTATATCAATAAATTTGTCCGCTGGAGCAGGGCCCGTTCCGGCACCTACCTTGCCCCTATAAAAGAAACCAGCCTTACTTTTGAGACTTTCAGAAATACACCTTCCATGTACCTCATGGCTGCCGATCAAAATCCGTCAAAAGAAACCCAGGTCCATTGGTGCAAATTTTTTAACCGTGACACTGCCTTTCTGCACGGGCCAGCCAGACATGCCATCAACAATCAGTTTCCGGTGGTGTTTGCTGACATAAGCCGTGTGAAAAGGGGAAGATATGAACTGGTAATTAGCATACTGGTTGACAAACCCCAGCTGCATAAGGCTGAAGAGATCACTCAGCTGTATGCCAGCAAACTGGAGCAGATAATTACCTCCAGGCCTTCAAGCTGGCTATGGACACATAAACGATGGAAAAGGGAGAAACCGACAGCTGATCAGCCATCTAATTGAAGAGTATTGGAAACAGTTAAGTAAAACATTAAATAGATTACTCGTACATCTTCTCTACCAAGTCCTTATACATCTTCTCAATGGAGCTTCTTCTCAGTTTCAGGGTACTTGTCATGGTCCCTTCCTCTATGGAAAACGGACTGGATAACAAGGTGAATTTTACAACCCGTTCGTAGGGGGTGATGTCCTTTTGCAATTGGGTGAAGCGTTCCTGCAGCAAGCGATAAAGCTCTGGAGAAGCAACCAGATCTTCCCTGTCGGTGAAACTGATCTGGTGCTGTTGGGCGAATTGCTCCAGTTTTTCCATGGCGGGCACGATAAGAGCAGAAACAAACTGCCTGTTGTCACCCACCACGATCATCTGTTCTATCAACTCGTCGGTAGAGAATACCATTTCCAGTTTTTGCGGCGATACATATTTCCCTACCGAAGTTTTCATAAGATCCTTGATCCTGTCAACCATGATAAGGTTGTTCTTGTCATCCATATAACCCTCATCACCAGTATAAAACCATCCGTCCTTAAGCACTTCACCTGTTTCTTTTTCCTTTTTGTAATATCCCTTGAATACGGTCTTGCCTTTTACCAGAATTTCGCTGTTTTCGGCAATTTTCACTTCTACCCCGGGCATAATAGTACCACAGGTGCCGAAGAAATATTCATCGTCTCTGAAGCAGGAAACGGTAGCCGTAGTTTCAGTGGCACCGTAACCATAATTTACAAACAGGCCTGTGGAATGAAAAAACTTAAGGATTTCCGTATTAATAGCGGCCCCCGCACAGGGAAAAGTTTTAATGTTGTCTCCAAAAATACCCCTGAGCTTTTTCAGTACAAGAAAATTGGCCATGTTGTGCCTTACTGACAATAAAAATGGAAGGCTTTGATTCCTGCAACGATATTCGATAGCCTTTAAGCCTTGTTTTACTGACCATTTGAAGATTTTCTGTTTCAGGCCAGGCCATTTCCTCATTTCGTCATGAATACCGGCGTAGGTTTTGTCGAAAAATCTTGGTACTGTGCACATGAGCGTAGGCCTTACCTCAGGCAGGGTCTGGATCACTTCTTTAGGATTTTCAAGGAATACATTCACTGCACCACGGTAAAGGAGGTAATGGCTCCACATTCGCTCAAACACGTGGCTTAATGGCAAAAAACACAATGAAACATCAGTGCTTTGAACATCAAGCCGCTGGTCATGTATCTGAAAACAGTACATAAAGTTTTCATGATCAAGCATTACCCCCTTGGGTTCCCCGGTTGTTCCGGAAGTATAGATCACCGTTGCAAGGTCCCCGGGTTGGTATTGATCCAGGCGCGCACCGGGTTTTACAAAAGATCCTTCGGCAGGCAGATTCATGAATGCATCAAATCCTGAGACCAGGTCGTTTTTTTCAAGGGGTTTTTCAAAGCAAATGATCTTTTCCAGGGTTGTTTCTGGAGCCGCCAGATCCAGTGCATTATCAAGCTGGGGCTGATCCCCTGCAAAAAGCACCTTCATATTTGTTTCGTTGATGATATAGCGCAACTGATCTTTGGTTGCAGTAGCATAGAAAGGCACCACTACCCCTCCCAGAGCCATTACCGCAAGGTCTGTGATGATCCACTGGGGTTTATTCTGGCTGTAAATACCCACCATGTCACCATTTTTTACTCCTGCGGCTTCCAGTGCAGCACACAGCCTTTCCACCTTATCCCTAAGTTCAGACCAGTTTAAAGACTGGTACTTTCCGTTCTTGTCTTTGTATCTGAATACTTCTTTTGTGCCATAAGTCTCTGCCCTGTTCAGAAACATGGGGATGATATGCTTTTCCATAACGTTGCTTATAAAACTTTACATGATTTTGATTAATCAAATGTATAAGTTTTTTATGAATGATTTACTTTTATGTGCGTAAAAGGCATATTTATTTTAACAATAACTCCTACCTGTCTAATGATACACCGTCAGGGTAAGTTTGCGTCCTCCTCCCCTGTTGCGGAATTCACAAAGATAGATACCCTGCCAGGTACCCAGCTTTAATCTTCCGTTGGCAATGGGGATGGTGAGAGAAACCCCTGTAAGTGCTGATTTTACATGTGCAGGCATATCGTCGGGGCCTTCCATGGTATGTTCGAGAAAAGGCAGGTTTTCGGGAACCAGATGATTGAAAATGCTCTCCATATCCACCCTTACAGAAGGATCGGCATTTTCATTGATCATTAGCCCTGCAGAGGTATGATGAACAAAAACATTGAGTAAACCAGCCTCCGGTAGATCCGAAAGCGCCCTGGTAACATAACTGGTAATGAGATGGTAGCCTCTGGAAAAAGCGGGCAACTGTATTTCTGTCTGGTATGTCATAATGATTCATTCGTTTTAATATGAAAAATGGGTATACAAATTTAGCAAAGGATTCTTTTTGAATAAATTGATTTTCCATAAAAAAACCCCGGAAGACCGGGGTTTAGAAAAATGTGTGTTTATTTTTAACTAAAACAAATTACAATATTTACTGATTTATCCTTTTTTTACTTTTTTTTTTTACGCCGCAATCGTTTGCGATGCTTTCATAAAAAAAAACCAAAAAAGCCGGGTAGCGCCGGATGTTTTCATAATGACATGACAGCTGAACATTATGTAAACATTGGTATTTTAAATCATTTTTAAGAACTTTTCCTTATTTAACAAGGTTTTGCCAGATTACCTCCGGCGCCGCCCGGTTCATGGTTTGGAAAAAAAGGATGATGCAAAGGTAAAAGATTTATTCAATTCCCACCAAAAATATTTTACTTTTTTCAAAAAAAAATCTGTTTTGTACTTTCAATCTGTAACATACTTTATATGTTCTTGTTTTGATCTGTAATCTAAAAGACAGGTTTATTATCACTATAGTTATCTGTGAGGAAAAAATTAATCGCATTGACTGTTTTTTTTCTCACATTTTTTCTATGTTTCTGATAATAGGGACATTGTATCTTATAAAAAAATTCTTTCTACCATTATAAAGGCAAAACCCCATTTTTATAGCCCGAAAAGTTTATTTCATTATCCTGAAGCCATAGTAATGTCGTTAAAGCCATATTTTTTATTTAGATCAAATTCTGTAATATTGTTACAGAGAATCTGGTGATGGAAAAAACCGACATCTTTCTTATAAAAGTTACATTTTCAACGTTTTAATAAATAGTCAGGTATTCACGTTGCTATAAAATAATTTATGCCATACAGTCTGATCAGGATGAAGAGAATTATTTCAGGAGTTAGCCAGTTGTTCACTTCTATGGACAAAGGTTTTGCTCGTGTAGAATCTGATTTAACCCTTCTTACCAGATTCAGACAAATATGCTATGAATCCAATACAAAGCTTGAGGCATCTTTACTTAAGCTGGAGGACATGATCAATAACTCCGGTAATGATCCTTCCGGCATTAGCATCACAACAGATGCAAATAATAAAAAAACATCTCAGGTGTCGCCTGAAGTTATAGATGAGCTTATAAATTCAAGAGAGATCATAAGCGATAGCATCCTTATGATCTCTGATTATATTGAAGAATACGCAGAATTATGGAAAAAATCCTTCTCCCTTAATGCATTGGAAAAGTTCAAAAATTTAATAATTAACGAATTCAATCTACTGGAGAATGAAATCGATACGCTCCAGATGAGAGGTATTATTGATCATCGTGACTCCATTCTGAAAAAATCAACTTACAATCAAACATTTACCCGAGAGATAAAAAAAGATTAAATCTTATCCACCAGCATCAACGGATCTCCCTTTTTGATCTTCATCCCGTTTTCAACCAGAATTTTCTTTATTTTGCATTTAAAGGGCGCCTGAATTTCATTGAACAGCTTCATGGCTTCAAGAATACAAACGGTATCACCCTGGTTTACTTCAGAGCCTTCGTTTACAAACGCAGGAGAATTTTCTCCCGGACTTCTGTAAAAAGTACCAGCCATTA
Source organism: Bacteroidales bacterium (assembly GCA_007135645.1). Taxonomy (GTDB): domain Bacteria; phylum Bacteroidota; class Bacteroidia; order Bacteroidales; family UBA7960; genus SKVR01. The sequence goes on along the minus strand of SLIL01000201.1, from coordinate 21,525 downwards.
CAGCATTGATGGTCTCACCCTGTTCAGCAACAGCTTCTTCTTTGGTTGCTACCGGAGCCGGTGGCGATGCAATCTGTGATGATGAACTATCTGCAGCATCTTCCGATACTGCAACGGGAGAGGCAGATACCGGAATGGTTCTTGCTCCGTTTCCTGAATGAAGAGAAAGGTTAAAATCTCCTTTTCTTATTACCAACTCGTTGAGTTGCATCCGGGTAGCGTTGGCCAGTATGGAGTTAATACCACTATAATCATCAGGATGAAGCATTTGTTGCAGCGGCCCTCCTGCAGCTACACCCTTGCTTTCCTCTTTTGGCAACGCTTTTTTCACTGTTTCAAGCTCTTCAATTTCAATATCCGCAGGGGATTTTGGCCTGGATTCTTCCGGTGTGGCGCGCCAGCGGAAAAACTCCATGGCAATTTCCGGAAAAAGGCAATAGGAGATGATATCCTCTTCGTCTTGAATCAGCTCGGGTTGTGATATATTCTTTGCGGCATTGGGCAGAATAGGCTTTAAGTCATCAGCAGGCCGATGATCTATTGGTTTTTCTTTGCCCAGGATTTTTTTCATAAATTCCTTTGACAACGGCTCCGGAGAACGGCCATACATCCCTTTTACATAATTTTTCACCTCCTGGGGCACAATTTTGTACCTTTCACCTGCAAGCACATTCATCACAGCCTGGGTTCCCACGATCTGGCTTGTTGGAGTAACCAGCGGCGGATAGCCCAGATCTTTCCTTACCAATGAAACTTCTTCCAGAACTTCAGAGAGTTTATCCAATGCATCCTGTTGTTCAAGCTGTGATCTAAAGTTGGATATCATTCCTCCGGGGATCTGGTGAATAAGGATCTCCGCATCAATGGGAGGCTCATAACCTCTGCCCTTGGACCTGCTGGGCGTAAGATCGGCAAAATATTTATTTACTTTGCGTATAGCATCCATATCCAGGTTAACCTGGTATTCGGTCTCAGAAAAGATGGCATGCATGGTTTGCACTGGAGGTTGTGATGAAAAACCTGCCATAGAAGCTACGGCACAGTCAATGGCCCCTGCTCCTGCCCTTACTCCTTCAAGATAGGCTGTTTCTGCCATACCACTGGTAGCGTGGCAATGGATTTGAATGGGAATACTGATCTCTTTGTTAAGGGCATTGACCAACTCTTTTGCCCTAACAGGCGAAAGTATTCCTGCCATATCTTTTATACAAAGCGAATCAATTCCCAGTTGAGCTTGTTCTTTGGCATAGTTTACATACTTTTCAACGGTGTGTACCGGGCTTGTTGAATAAGAAAGCGTGCCCTGTGCATGTCCCCCGTGCTTTTTTACTGATTTGATCGCCGCTTCCAGGTTGCGGGTATCGTTTAGGGCATCAAAGATCCGGAATATATCGATTCCGTTTTGCACTGCAGTCTGAATAAAACGGTCCAGCAAATCATCCGGATAGTTTTTATATCCTACCACATTTTGTCCCCTTAAAAGCATTTGCAAAGGGGTTTTCTGTGCTCTGGCCTTGATAAGCCTGAGTCGTTCCCATGGGTTTTCGCGCAAAAAACGTAAACAAACATCAAACGTTGCCCCTCCCCATACCTCAAGTGAATAATAGCCTACCTGGTCAATGGTGTCAATAATATCAATAATGTCTTTTGTTCTCATGCGCGTAGCCCATAAGGACTGATGGCCATCACGTAATGTGGTATCTGTTATCCGTAATATCTTTTCTTTCATTATACATTAAATAAAATACTAATTATTGAACATATTTATTCAAATCTCATGACAATTCAAAGCAACTGTAAGTTATCTTTAACCTGTCAATCCCAATGAGCATACTAACCGCAAATCCTTCTTCTTTGCCCGATCTTTGTATACCTTGTAATCCATAACTGAAGCCCTGATCAGAAACCTGCAAACTTACCCATTGCAGAATACTTTTGAAATCGTTTATCCAAAAGTATATCAACAGGAATTGCAGAAAGAGTTTTCAGATTTTTTACCAGCGACTTTTTCACTGCATCGGCGATTTTTTCGTAATCAGTATGCGCTCCTTCACCGGGCTCCTTGATGATCTCATCAATCACTTCATGATGGAGCAGCCTTTCGGCAGTAAGGTTGAGAGCCTGTGCAGCATCAGGGGCAAATTTGGCATCGCGCCACAAGATAGATGCGCACCCTTCGGGAGAAATAACCGAATAAATGGCATTGGAAAGCATGATGATCTTGTCACCAACGCCTATTCCCAATGCACCACCACTACCACCTTCACCTATCACAAGAGAAATGACGGGTACTTCAAGAGCCGCCATTTCGGTAATATTTTTGGCAATGGATTCGGCCTGCCCTCTCTCTTCGGCCTCCAATCCAGGGAAAGCTCCGGGTGTATCAATAATGGTTACGACAGGCAGATTAAAACGCTGCGCCAGCTTCATTAGCCTGAGGGCTTTGCGGTATCCTTCAGGTTTGGCCATGCCGAAATTTCTTTCCACATGCTGCTCGGTGTTTTTACCCTTGTTATGACCAATTATCATTACCTTAATGCCACCTATAGTAGCAAATCCGCCAACAATGGCCTTGTCGTCGCCATAATAGCGATCCCCATGCAATTCGACAAAATCAGTGAAAACGGAATGCAGGTAATCCTGAAAAACGGGTCGCTGCGGATGGCGACTTATTTTTACTATTTCCCACGCTGATAATTGTTTTCCCTTTGTACTCCCGTTTAATTTGTGCTTCGACTTATCAGAGGTAAGCACTTTTAAACTTGATGCTACTGCCATAGAGTATAGTTTGGTTAATAAAATCCTTGATTTAAAAGTGAAAATTAACGGTTGTAGTAACTAAGCACCTGGCTCAGGTATTTTTTCATATCTTTTCTGGTAACAATAGAATCAATAAACCCATGCTCGAGGAGGTACTCGGCTGTTTGAAAGTCATCAGGAAGCTTCTCCCCGATGGTTTGCTCAATTACCCTGCGGCCTGCAAAGCCGATCACGGCGCCTGGTTCCGAAATATTAAGATCACCCATCATGGCGTAACTGGCAGTTACCCCACCTGTGGTTGGGTTGGTTAAAACAGAAATAAATGGTATATCTTTTTTGTTGAGACGGGCCACTCCGGCGCAGGTTTTAGCCATTTGCATAAGCGAAAGCACTCCCTCCTGCATCCTTGCCCCGCCTGAGGCCGAGAATACGATATAGGGAATCTCCTGCTCAAATGCAAAATTAGCGGCCTGAAGGATTTTCTCTCCTGTACCGCTACCGAGGCTTCCGCCCAGAAATCTAAAGTCCATTACGGCTGCCACTGCCCTGATGCCATTAATTTTCCCCTCTCCGGTAATCACCGCTTCCGATATTCCTGACTTCTTCTTATTGGCTTCAATCTTGTCTTTATAGCTTCCCTTCAGATCATTAAATCCAAGAGAATCAACAGGACTGATGGATGCAAACAGTTCGTTGAATGTTCCTTCATCAAAAATCAGGTTGATCCGTTCATAGGCCGTAATGCTGCCATGATAGTTACAATGAGGACAAACATTGAGGTTGTTGTGCCACTCCTCTTGCCAGATGTGCGACTGACATTTTTTACAACGTACCCAGAGGGATTTAATTTGCTGTTTTTTTTCTGTAATAGCCTTGCTATACCACGCCATAAATTATATGTGTTAATTACTTTTTAAACGCCTATTAAAAACAGAAAAACAACAAATAAAGATTTGAATTTTTCAGCTTAATCAGCGTTACTTAAACACAAAAATATTTTTATCAGACTTTTTGAATGATTAAAGATAATGCACTGTTTATGATTTACCAAACTTTTTTGAATACCCCGTTGATCTTACGTATTATCCAAAATAAATAAATCGGAGTAAAAGCAAAATAAATGTTTAAATCCCATGCTTTTATAATATTTCCCCGTATTGAAAAAAAGTTATCAATGCACTAAAACAGTAAAAACCGACATTAAAGAATTAATTCTTTATTAAAAGCTTCCACAGGGATCTATCTGCAATAAAATTATTAGTACTTTTGCAGCCTGAAAAATTATAAGCATCTATGGCACTAAAATGTGGAATTGTCGGGCTTTCCGGCACAGGCAAAACAACCGTTTTCAATTGTTTATCAAAAAGTAAAGTTGGTGCAGGGGCACCCAAAACAACTAATCTTGGGCAAATAGAAGTGCCTGACCCCAGGCTGCTTGATCTTTTCAGGCTGGCCAAATCAGCCAAAATGGTTCCTACCACTGTTGAGATCACCGACATTCCCGGTTTGATGAAAGGGAGCAGCCAGATAAAAGGAGGAAACCAGTTTCTTGCCGATATTCGTCAGACCGACGCCATTTTGCACGTGCTCAGATGCTTTGATGATGAAACCATCCCCCACATCGAAGGAAGCGTAAACCCGGTTCGCGACAAGGAAATCGTGGATCTGGAGCTCATCAGTCGTGATATTGAAACCCTGGAAAAAAAGATCCAGCGCCTTGAAAAGATCGCTAAAAGCGGTGATAAAGATGCAAAGCATGGGATAGAGGTAGTTGGAAAACTAAAAGATCATATGGAGAATGGCCTTCCGGCACGTTCATTCAGCATTGAAGAAAGAGACCAGAAATATATAGATGACTGCTTCCTCCTTACGGTAAAACCGGTGTTGTATGTTTGCAATGTTGATGAATCTTCTGCTGTATCAGGAAATAATTATGTTGAGCAGATAAAAGTGGCTATCTCACAAGAAGATACAGGTATGATGATCATTGCCGCACAGGCAGAGGCAGATATTGCCGAGCTGGAAGATGAGAACGACAGGGAAGAATTCCTGAAAGACCTGGGACTGGAAGAACCGGGAGTGAATAAACTTATCAGGGCTGCCTACGACCTGTTGAACCTGAAAACCTTTTTTACCGTGGGCCCCAAGGAAGCGCATGCATGGACCATTCGCGAAGGCATGACGGCCCCCCAGGCTGCAGGAGTGATCCACAGCGACCTGGAACGTGGATTTATCCGCGCCGAAGTAATGAAATACGAAGACTTTGTTGCCCTGGGCTCTGAACATGCCTGCAAAACTGCCGGAAAATTTTACATTGAAGGGAAAAACTACATTGTAAAAGACGGAGATATTTTGAATATCAGGTTTAATGTATAGCATTTCAACAGACCACCTCTCTTTAAGATTTTTATCAGAATAACCGCTACTATTTCATCAATAATAATATTGTAATCGGAAATAATTATTATTCCCGTTTTCTTTTCTATTCCACCTCTTTTTATTATTTTGCGCACTTCTCAGTAAAATAGATATGGAATTATTGACCCACGAACAAATCAAAGAACTGGTTGCCTTGCGCAAGTGGCTGCACCAAAACCCCGAGCTTTCGGGAAAAGAGAAGAACACCTCGGCCAGGTTGGAAGCTTTTATAAAAAAAACCAGACCTGAGAAAATCCTTACCGGACTTGGAGGTTATGGAGTCGCTGCGGTATATGTTTTTGATAAGGAAGGCCCTACCATCCTGGTAAGGGCTGATATGGACGCATTGCCCATTGATGAAGTAAACAACTTTGATCACCGCTCGCAAACCGAAGGGATTTCGCACAAATGTGGTCACGATGGCCACAGTACCATTCTCGCGGGCCTGGCCATAGCCTTGCAAAACAAACCCCTGGCAAAAGGCAGGGTGGTATTGCTGTTTCAACCTGAAGAAGAGACCGGACAGGGGGCAGCTAAGGTAATCGCTGATGAAGCATTTAAAATGATCCGGCCCGATTTTGCTATTGCGCTGCACAACCTGCCTGGATTTGAGAAAGCAGCCATTATTATTAAGGATGGACCCTTTGCTGCCGCTTCCACCGGAATGATCGTAAACATAAAAGGGGCATCGTCCCATGCGGCCCATCCCGAGCAGGGCAACAGCCCTTATGAGATGCTGGCAAAAGCTATGATGCAACTTACTGATCTGCCCCGGAAGAATAAAGACCAGTTTAAGGACTTTGCCCTGATCACCATCATTCATGCAAAACTGGGTGAAGTGGCCTTTGGCACCAACCCGGGAAAAGCAGTGCTTATGGCTACTCTGCGCACCTTCTATAATGATGACATGACCCTGCTCAGAAAAATGGCCGAAGATACGGTGAAAGAGCTGGCTAATAAGTTTAATGTAAAAATTGAGATATCCTATACTGAAGAGTTTCCCGCTACTATCAACCAAAAAGAACTAGTAAGCACAATTAAAGATATTGCCGATACAACAGGCGATAAAATCATTGAAATTAAGGAACCTTTTCGCTGGAGTGAGGATTTCGGGCACTTTACCAGTCGCTACCCGGGTGTTTTGTTCGGAATTGGCAGTGGAAAAGACAGCCCGGGCCTTCATAATAACGATTATGATTTCCCTGATGATATCATTCCCAACAGCGTAAATATATTCTGGCACACCCTTGAAAAGATCACACAAGACCATTAAAACCCTAATAAAACATCAATCCCTTACCCATAAACCCTTAAACCCCTAAACCCTTAAACCCCCAAACCCTTAAACCCATAAACCCTTAAACCCATAAACTCCTAAACCCATAAACCCATAAACCTATAAACCCCAAACTACCAAACCCATAACATGTTCCACACATCCCACATAGAAATCAGTCAGTCAGCTTACAAAAAAAACATCCGTTACCTCAAAAAGATTGTCGGGGAAAAAGCCACCATATCTTCAGTAATAAAAGGGAATGCTTATGGTCATGGTGTCGAAAATATTGTCCCTATGGCAGAAGCCTGTAAGATTAACCATTTCAGTGTATTTTCTGCATCTGAAGCCTTGCAGGTGTGCAGGGTAAAAGCCCCCAAATCTCAGCTGATGATCATGGGATTTGTTGATGATGATGAAATTGAATGGGCCATTGAGCATGATGTGGAATTTTTTGTGTTTGATATTGACAGGCTAAACAAAACCTTTGAAACCGCCAGGAGAATGAAAAAAAGAGCCCGGATCCATATTGAAGTGGAAACCGGCTTTCACCGCACCGGATTTGATTATGCTTTTCTGCCTCAGCTTATAGAGATCCTGAAAGAAAACAAAGAACACTATTATTTAGAAGGTCTTTGTACCCATTATGCCGGGGCAGAGAGCATTTCCAACTATGTAAGGATAAGGGAACAGATAAACCTGTATCGCAAGTTTTACCGCTATTTTTCGCGGCATGATGTATTGCCGTGTAAAAAACATACAGCCTGTTCAGCAGCGGTACTCACCTACCCCACCACCATTATGGATATGGTGCGAATCGGAATAGCCCAGTATGGTTTCTGGCCTAGTCCCGAGACCCAGATGTTTCGCTTTAATAAAGACCCCAAAGACACCAACCCACTGCGCCGTCTTATAACATGGAAGTCAAGAGTAATGGTGGTAAAAAATGTGGAAGCCGGCGAATTTATTGGTTACGGCTCTTCTTTCCTTGCCAATAAAAAGATGAAAATCGCCATTATTCCTGTGGGGTACTCCAACGGGTTCAGCCGATCATTATCAAACATGGGAAGGGTGCTGATACGGGGTCGCAGGGTACCTGTTATCGGCACCGTTACCATGAACACCATGACCGTAAATGTATCGGATATTCCCAGCGTGGAGCGGGGTGATGAAGTGGTGATCATCGGAAAACAGAACCGGTTAAATATCAGTGTGGCCTCTTTTTCAGAAATGAGTAATCAGGTCAATTATCAAACCCTTACAAGGTTACCGGCGGATATACCCAGGTTTGTTGTGAAATAAAAAAAGAATGGGCTTAAATCCGATCAATCCATTTAAATTTACAGGCAAAATGGTATCGCTTTTCAATGTTTAACAGGATTTAAAAAACCTCATTTTATGGCCCTCGATCAATCCGTACAGCAACGATTTGGCAGCCGCCTGGGATTATTGCTCAGTGCTCTGGGCATTGCCGTGGGAACCGGTAATATCTGGCGCTTCCCACGCATTGCGGCGCAGAATGGTGGTGATGAAGGTGCAGGCGCTCTTATACTGGCATGGATCATCTTCCTGCTTTTATGGAGTATCCCGCTGATCATAGCGGAATACCTTATCGGTCGCAAATACCGCTATGGTGTGGTGGGATCTTTTGTTAAAGGGATAGGGAAAAAATTTGCCTGGATGGGAGCTTTTGTTGCCTTTGTGGCAACAGCCATAAGTTTTTTCTATGCGATCATCGTGGGATGGGCCATGTACTATTTTTTTCAGACTCTCCTTGCTCCCCTGCCCCAAACCAATGAAGCATCACTTTTGATCTGGGAAAACTTCCAGAACTCTTCTCTTCCTTTCTTTACCCATTTTGGCGCTGTAGCCCTGGGGATTTTTGCCATTTGGAAAGGGATCCAATCCATTGAAAAGATTAACAAAGTGCTCATACCGGTACTGATCGTTATCATATTTATTTCTGTAGTACGCTCGCTTCTTTTGCCCGGATCACTGCAGGGTGTTACTTATCTCTTTACCATTGAATGGGCGCAGCTAAAAACCCCTGAGATCTGGCTGCAGGCCCTTACCCAGAATGCCTGGGATACGGGAGCCGGCTGGGGATTGTTCCTGTGTTATGCCGCCTATATGCAGGCAAGGCATGGTGTTGTTAAAAATGCGTTTATAACCGGATTTGGAAATAATTTCATTTCCCTGATCATGGCCATCATGATCTTCGGAACCGTATTCTCTCTTATGCAATCAGGATTGGGATATACCGATCAGGAAGTGCTGGAGGTGATGCAGACTTCGGGTCCTGCATCCACGGGGCTCACCTTTATCTGGATGCCACAGCTCTTTAACCTGATGCCGGGGGGAAGGATCCTGGCAATTCTGTTCTTCCTGGGGCTTTCTTTCGCGGGATTTTCCTCCCTGATGTCAATGCTGGAGCTTACCACCCGCAGCCTGGTTGACCGGGGTGTGAAGCGGAATTATGCCGTTCTGATCATCGGTTTGCTGGTTTATCTGCTGGGCATTCCATCGGCCATGAGTTTAAACATATTGAGCAACCAGGATTTTGTCTGGGGGCTCGGGTTGATGCTGTCAGGGGTTTTTATCGCGTTTTTCGCCATAAAATTTGGAATCACAGAATTAAGGACATCGGCAGGTGGGATGGAAAACGACTGGTCTCCGGGATTCTGGTGGGAAAATACCATCCGCTATTTTGTTCCTGCTGCCGGTATTATTTTGCTGGGATGGTGGCTCTGGCTCTCCTTTACCGAGTTTGCACCACAACAATGGTATAATCCCTTTGTGGGGTTCAGTCCCATGACCATTGCCTTGCAATGGGGAGTGGTATTGCTGTTATTCGTGGTTTTTAATAAAAAAATCGCTAAACTTGCCCAATAATTAAGTTTTCGATCTGAATAAACCTTTTAATAAAAAATAATGAAGCGAAGTTTTGCCAGTGATAATAATGCCCCGGTGCATCCGGAAATAATGAATGCCATTGTCAACGCCAATAAAGACGACTTTGTATCCTATGGCGATGACCCTTACACACATGAAGCCCAGGCTATCTTCAATAAACAATTCAGCACTGACGTGGAGGTCTTTTTTGTTTGCACGGGCACAGGCGCCAACGTCTCGGCTATCAGTCATCTGATCAAACCCTGGCAGGCAGTTATGTGCGCAGCTACGGCACATATCAATCATGATGAATGCGGTGCACCGGAAAAATACTCCGGCAGCAAAGTTCTGACGGTAAAGTCAGAAGACGGAAAACTTCGCACTTCTCAGCTGGAACCGTTTCTCCATTCGTTAGGGTTTGAACACCATGCCCAGCCTGGCATCATCTCCATAACCCAGGCTACCGAACTGGGCATGGTTTATACTCCTGAAGAGATTGAAGAGATCGCCCGGTTTGCCCACCAGCACGACCTGTTGCTCCATGTGGACGGGGCAAGGATAGCCAATGCCATTGTTTCGCAGGAAAGTTCTTTGCAGGAAATGATAACCCACACCGGTGTTGATGTGATATCTTTTGGGGGCACCAAAAATGGATTGTTAATGGGGGAAGCCGTTGTTTTTCTCAATCCTGAACTGGCAAAAGGGTTCAAATACGTTCGTAAGCAATCCATGCAGCTGGTTTCCAAAATGAGGTATGTGGGGGCCCAGTTTATTGCCCATTTTGAAAAGGATCTATGGCTGAAAAATGCTGACCATGCCAACAAAATGGCCCGCTTACTGGCAGAAAAGATCAGGGATATCAAAGAGGTAAAATTAACCATGCCGGTACACACCAATGCGGTTTTCGCAATTATTCCTCCTGAGATCATTGCCCCATTGCAGGATAAGTACTTCTTTTATGTATGGAACCCCATGGTGCACGAAGTACGCTGGATGACCCACTATGCCACTACCGAACAAGATATCAACGATTTCGTTGCAACACTTCGCAGGCTTTTAAATAGATAAAGTTTAATTGCCCTCCGAAAGATCTTTTTTTAATGCTATTGAAAAAAGCAGCCCTTGATACCTCGCATAAATTAAATGGGTTGCGAACTCCCCCTCTTAGGGGGATGGGGGGTATTGTACTTGGTAGTGCAGAATAATATTTTAAACCTTAAGCACCTCCCCTTCACTTTTGGCAATGATAACTGTTCCGCAGCTATCGCTCCATACGTTCACTGCCGTACGAAACATATCCAGGGGCCTGTCCACTGCAAGAATAAGCCCTATCCCTTCAAGAGGCAGCCCCACGGCTGAAAGAATAATGGTCATGATCACCAGCCCTGCCATGGGGATTCCCGCAGCACCAATACTTGCCAGTAAAGCGGTGATCATAACAATAAGCTGCTGTATAAGCGTAAGCTCCACTCCATAAGCCTGTGCAATAAATAATACTGCAATACATTGATAAAGAGCCGTTCCGTCCATATTGATAGTGGCTCCCAATGGCAGAACAAAGCTGGCTGTTTTATTGGAAACCCCACTTTTGGATTCTACTGCTTCCATGGTAAGAGGCAATGTAGCACTGCTGCTAGAAGTAGAGAAAGCAGTTAATAAGGGGACAGAAAGCCCTCGGGCATGTTTGAGTGCATTGGCACCCCCAATTAAACGCATCAGCAATGGCAGGGTAATAAATGCATGAATTGCCAGAGCAGCTATTACGGTAAGCATATATATACCCAATCTTCCAAAAATAGCAGCAAGGTTATCGCTTTGATCTGCCATTAAGGCCGCAACAATCCCGAAAACACCAAGGGGTGTAAATTTGATCACAAAAAGGGTGATCTTCATCATGATCTCAAAAACGGCATTGAAAAAAGTGACGATGGGTTCACGATAATGGGCATCTACTTTGGTGGTAAAAAAGCCAAAGAAAATGGCAAAAAAGATTATTGCAGGTAGATCGCCCCGCGCCATAGCGTCAATTATATTGGTGGGAATGATCTTGAGCAGGGTCTGACCGAAACTGTCATGCGTTACATCAATTCCTTCCACTACCATGCTCAGTCCCAGATCTGCACCTACGCCGGGCCTTATTAAATTAACCATCAACAAACCCGTAGCGATGGCAAAAATGCTGGTCATTAAGTAATAGGAAATGGTTTTAAAGCTCATTCGGCCCAGGTTTTCGCTGCTACCAATTCCTGTAACTCCTGATACAATGGAAGCAAAGATCAATGGAATGATGATCATGCTTAATGCCCTCAGAAAAACATCGCCCATCCAGCTTACATACTTCACCTGCTCCGGAAAAAGTACTCCAAAACCTACAGCTAATAATAATGCGATCAGTATTTGCCAGTGTAATTGTATTTTTTGCAACATGCTATGATATTTATAGGATTCGTAGTTCTTAATTCTGAGCCCAATCCGAAAAGTCTTTTATAAAATGCAACTAAAAAACACCCCTTTAAAACTTGCACAAATTCAATTGGTTGCGTGCTCCCCCTGTTTGGGGGTTGGGGGGTATTGCCCTTTCCGGAGAGGGCACAATTCTTTTTTCAATTCATCATGATATCTGCTTCATTTGTTCATGCTTACAGGCTTTTTCAGGGCACCCAATTCAGCCATTCTGCAAAACATCAAAAAAACAATCCGCAATAATACAAAAAAGTATCTTTGATACAGGTTGTTTTTCGGATTCTTTTCTTGCATGCTGTAATTTTGACATTATAACCCTTGACAAACAGCCATTTTGACAGAAAATTATTCCCTTTTTCCAATGGTTTATTCTTTGATAAAAGGTGAACCAATAACAATAATACAACAGAAAACAATCGAACACGTTTAACTATAACGTTCAAAGAAATATGACAACAGATAATTTCACCTTAAAATCACAGGAAGCACTTCAGAAGGCGCAGGAAATCGCCATGGGCTATCAGCACCAGGCTGTTGAATCGGGGCATTTGCTCAAAGGAATTTTAACAGCCGACAACAGCGTGACCCCGTTTTTACTGAAAAAATGCAATGTGAATGCGGCAGGTTTTTCGCAGGTGCTGGATCGCATCCTGGACTCTTACCCCAAAGTAAGTGGCGGAGATGTTTACCTTTCACAAAACGTAAACAGGATCCTTCAGGGGGCCATGAAACAGCTCAAGGAGCTTGGGGATGAATTTATCAGCATTGAGCATTTGTTGCTGGCCATCCTTAAAGCCGGCGATAATGTTTCCATGATGATGAAAGATGCCGGATTAATCGAGAGTGAATTAAAGAAGGCTATTGCTGAACTGCGCAAGGGCTCAAAAGTTACCAGCCAGTCGGCCGAAGAAACCTTTAATGCCCTTGGCAAATATGCCCGTGATCTCAATTCGGCTGCTATTTCCGGCAAGCTGGATCCGGTTATTGGCCGTGATGATGAGATCAGGCGCATCCTGCAGATCCTTTCCCGTCGTACCAAAAATAATCCCATTCTCATAGGTGAACCCGGGGTAGGAAAAACAGCCATTGCCGAAGGGCTGGCGCACCGCATCATCAATGGTGATGTACCGGAAAACCTTAAATCAAAAAAGATCTTCAGCCTGGATATGGGGGCACTCATTGCTGGTGCCAAATACAAAGGCGAGTTTGAAGAGCGATTGAAGGCAGTTATTAAGGAAGTAATATCCTCCGATGGGGAGGTGGTATTATTTATTGATGAGATACATACCCTGGTGGGCGCAGGTGGTAGCGGCGAAGGAGCCATGGATGCGGCTAATATCCTTAAGCCAGCCCTGGCAAGGGGCGAACTCAGGGCCATTGGTGCTACCACACTCAAGGAGTATCAGCGCTATTTTGAAAAAGACAAGGCGCTGGAGCGAAGATTCCAGACCGTTAATGTAGATGAGCCCAACCGGGTAGATGCCATCTCTATTCTGAGGGGCCTGAAGGAACGTTACGAAACTCATCACCAGGTACGGATTAAAGATGAAGCCATCGTGGCTGCCGTGGACCTTTCACAACGCTACATCTCTGATCGTTTTCTCCCTGACAAGGCTATTGACCTCATTGACGAGGCTGCTTCCAAGCTCAGGCTCGAGATGAACTCCGTTCCCGAAGAGCTGGATGAAGCAGAAAGAAAGATCCGGCAACTGGAGATTGAAAAGGAGGCCATTAAAAGGGAGAAGGATGAAGTAAAGCTTAAGGAACTCAATGAAATGCTGGCCAATTTATACGAAGAAAAAAACCGCTTAAAGGCTCGCTGGGAAAGCGAGAAAGAGGTGGTTGAAGGCATTCAGCAACAGAAAAAAACCATTGAGCAGTTAAAACTTGAAGCAGAGCAGGCTGAACGAAACGGTGACTTTGGCAGAGTTGCCGAGATTCGCTACGGTCTTATGAAGCAGGCAGAAGAGAAACTTGAATCTCTCAATGGCAAGCTTCAGGAAATGCAGGCCATCCAGGCATTGATCAAGGAAGAAGTGGCCTCTGAAGATATCGCCGATGTGGTATCACGATGGACCGGTATTCCTGTAAGTCGCATGTTGCAAAGCGAACGGGAGAAATTGCTCAAACTGGAGGAGCAGCTTCATAAGCGCGTGGTAGGGCAGCAGGAGGCTATCGTGGCTGTTTCTGATGCCATACGCAGAAGCCGTGCAGGGTTGCAGGATCACAAACGCCCTATCGGATCTTTTATTTTCCTGGGCACAACCGGAGTTGGAAAAACAGAGTTGGCCAGAGCACTGGCCGAATTCCTGTTCAACGACGAAAATGCCATGGTACGGATCGATATGTCGGAATACCAGGAACGGCATACCGTAAGCAGGCTCATTGGCGCACCTCCCGGATATGTAGGATATGAAGAAAGCGGACAACTTACCGAGGCGGTAAGAAGAAAACCTTATTCGGTTGTGCTGCTTGATGAAATTGAAAAGGCCCATTCCGATGTCTTTAATATCCTGCTCCAGGTTCTTGACGAAGGACGACTCACTGACAACAAGGGCCGTACCGCCGATTTTAAAAACACCATCATTATCATGACCTCCAACATTGGGTCGTCACTTATCCAGGAAAACTTTGAAAACATGAGCGATTCCAACCGGGATGAAGTGATTGAAAATACCAGGTTACAGGTATCAACCCTGTTGAAAAAGACCATCAGGCCTGAATTCCTCAACCGGGTAGATGAGATCATCATGTTCAAACCCCTTGATTTTGATGAAATTAAAGATATTGTAAAAATCCAGGTTGATCGCCTTTCGGAGATGCTTCAGGAGAACGGCATCACCCTTGAAATGTCGGAGCCGGCCAGCCTGTGGATTGCACAGCAGGGATTTGACCCTCAATACGGGGCACGGCCTCTTAAGCGGGCTATTCAGAAAAACATCCTCAACAGGCTTTCCAAAGAGATCCTGGCAGGCCACATTTCACGCGATTCCACTATACACATAAGGGTAAAAGACAATGAGCTGGAGTTTGTAAATGAAGGTTGAGCAGGCTAACCAGATAGAAGACAGCAACTTCCGCAAAGCAATAAACCCTGGATGATCCTTCCGAAGAATCGGGCTGCTTAGCATTTTGTAAGCTAGGTTTATTTATAATTAATTGATAAATTTGTTTTGGTTAAAACGAGCCCCTATGCGGGCTTGTTTGTTTACCTTAGCAGGCAAAAGAAGGCTTTCGCATGTTATGGTAACAGTGTAAAGAAGAATAACCAACTCAGATTGATTTATGAAAAAAATATTTAAAGAGTCAGAGCTTATCCTTAATCCCAGTGGCAGCGTGTATCATATTGATTTGCTGCCTGAGAATATTGCCCCTGTTGTAATTGTAGTGGGCGACCAGCACCGCGTGGCCGAAATATCAAAGTATTTCGACCATGTTGAATTTAAAACCCAGAGCCGTGAGTTTGTAACCCATACAGGTACATTTAACAATCACCGGATCACGGTGCTTTCCACAGGGATTGGAACAGACAACATCGATATCGTGATCAACGAGCTGGATGCAGCAGTGAATATTGACCTGGAAAAAAGAGTACCCAAAGATGAACATACTTCCCTGGATATTATCAGGTTAGGTACCTCAGGTGCTTTGCAACCGGATATTGAAGTGGATACTTTTGTTGCTTCATCTTATGGACTTGGACTTGACGGCCTGATAAATTTTTACCGTTATGATGATGATCTGCTGGAAAAAGATCTTGCAGAAGCTTTTATCAGCCAAACCGGTTGGGACAATAAATTACCATATCCCTATATTGTAAAAGCAAGCGGGAAACTTCTGGACAAATTAGCTTCCGGCTTAACACAGGGGATCACAGCTACTGCTTCAGGGTTCTATGGCCCGCAAGGCAGGGAACTCAGGATACCGTTGGCTTTTCCTGAGCTGAACGAGAAGATCGAGAATTTCAACTTCCAGGGACATCGCATCACCAATTTCGAGATGGAAACATCGGCCCTGTATGCCCTTGGCAAAACCTTGGGGCACAACACCCTTACCATTTGCGACATTATTGCCAACCGGGTAAACCGCACCTACAGCAAAGACTACAAAAAATCCGTAGAGAAGCTAATTCAGTTTGTGCTTGAAAGAATAACTTCATGAGGTATTTCCCGAAGAAATTTGTATTTTTAAAACAGAAATAATATTCTACAATTCATTACTTCGTTACTGAAAATATAAACACGGAACATGAACAGCGAGGATAAAATAAGAAAAATGGAAGCACTCATCAGCCTGGTTGATGAGCCCGATCCTGCTGTTTTTAAAGAAATTTCGCAAAGCATCCTGGACTTTGGATCAGAGATAGTACCTTTTCTTGAGCATGCCTGGGAAGAATACTACCATCCGGCTATGCAGAAGCGCATTGAAGACCTTATACATACCATTCAGTATAGCCAGATCTGTGAAGATCTGGAAAACTGGCTCCAAAACGGAGCAAAAAACTTACTGGAAGCTTGTATTATGATAGCCCGGTATCAATATCCAAACCTGAAAGAACACCTGCTGGAATATGAGCTGGCCAAAATAAGAAAAGATGTATGGCTTGAGCTCAATGATAATCTAACAGCGCTTGAGCAAATAAAAGTTTTCAATTATGTTTTTTACGACATCCATGGTTTTCATGGAAATATTGACAATTACCATTCGCCTGAAAACTCATTTATTAACAAGGTACTGGAAAGCAAATCAGGCAATCCCCTGAGTCTCAGCATCATTTACATGCTTATTGCTCAAAGTCTTGATCTGCCGGTAAAAGGGGTTAACCTCCCGGAACATTTTGTCCTGGCCTATACCGGCTCTTCCTTAGATCCCAACACCCTTGAGTACAAAGAAAATCAGGTACTCTTTTACATCAATGTATTTAGTAAAGGAAATGTATTCTCTTTTAAAGACATTGAATCGTTCCTTAAACAATTAAAACAGCAACCCAGTCCGGCCTATTACAACCCCTGCGACAATACCGCCATTGTATACAGGATGATCAACAACCTGCTCACTGCTTACAAAAAAAGCAACGATAGCCATAAATACCTGGAGATAAAAAAAATAGCATCCATTTTTGAGAACCAACTGAAAAACAACACGCAATAAACCCATTCTAACCACTACAACCAAAAAACGCTGAATCATGCTGATAAAGATCTATCCGGAAAACCCTGATCAACGAAAAATCGAATCTGTACTTGAATGCCTCAGAAACGGAGGAGTGATCATCTACCCTACCGATACAGTTTACTCTCTTGGATGCGATATGATGCAGCAAAAAGCAGTGGAGAGAGTGGCCGCCATCAAAGGAGTGAAAGCCGATAAGGCTAATTTTTCCATAATCTGCAACGATTTGAGCCATATCTCCGATTATACCAAACCCTTCTCTACCGAAATCTATAAACTTATGAAAAAAGCCCTTCCGGGCCCCTTTACTTTTATCCTCAATGCCAACAACAAAGTTCCCAGGATCTTTCAAAACAGGAAAAAAACCATTGGAATCAGGGTGCCAGACAACACCATCATCCGCAGGCTGGTTCAGGATTATGGTAATCCGCTCATCTCCACATCCATTTATGATGATGATGAAATCCTTGAATATACCACAGATCCTGAACTGATCTATGAAAACCATATCAATATGGTTGACCTGGTTATTGATGGCGGATTTGGTGGCAATACTCCATCTACGGTTCTGGATTGTACCACCAGTGAAATTGAAGTGGTAAGACAGGGTAAGGGAGTGCTGGAAGAGTATCTTTAATATACAACAATGAATTCCGGAAATATTTTCAAAATAAATGCAATCCCCAAAGGAGACAAAGAGATCTTTGAAACTCTTGCCTCAGGTAAACACGTAAAGATTGAACGCATAACCAGTTACGGTCAGGTTACTCCTGCCGATAAATGGTATGAACCAGATAAAGAGGAGTGGGTTATTCTCCTGCAGGGAAAAGCATCGGTTGAATTGCCTGGTGGTAAAGTATTCCATCTGGGAGCGGGAGATTATTTACACATTCCGGCAGGCACAAAACACCGCGTAAGCTATACATCCAAAGAGCCGCACTGCATATGGCTGGCAGCTCATTTTATCTGATCACTCAAAACCTACAGGATGGTCAAAAATTTTACTCTTTTTTTAGCGATTCTTGTTCTGGGTCATACCTCCTATGCGGCCAACGATAACTATCCTTTTGGAGGCCGTGCAGCAGGTATGGGTAATGCCGCGATAACCCTTTACGATTTCTGGGCAATAAGTCACAACCAGGCCGGTTTGGCCAGGATGCAAAATATGGCTGCAGGGGTCTATTTCGAAAACCGTTTTCTTGTGGAGGAATTGAGTTTTGGCGCGGGAGCATTTGTATATCCCACCAATTCAGGGGTGTTTGGATTTAATTTTACGTACTTTGGGTTTGACCTCTATAACGAAGCCAAAATCGGCCTGGCCTATGCCCGTGATTTTGGCGAGCGACTTTCCACCGGTTTGCAACTGAACTACCATAATACCGGAATAGGTGAAGATTATGGAAACAAGGGCAACCTCACCTTTGAGCTGGGAGTAATTTTTCATATCCTGCCCGAACTTAGTATTGGTGCCCACTTGTTTAATCCCACCCGCGCAAAGATTGGAGACTTTGCCGATGAACGGATACCCACCATTTTCAAAACAGGCTTTGGATATGAGTTTTCCGAAAGGGTAATGCTCATTGCTGAAGTGGAAAAAAGTGTAAATCTCGATCCGGTTTTTAAAGTGGGTGTGGAATATCGCATCACTGATCCGGTATACCTCAGGGGAGGAATTGGTACTAACCCCACGACCAATTCATTCGGTTTTGGCCTTGAACTGGGCAACCTCAACATAGACCTGGCTACCTCTTACCATTATGTATTAGGCTATTCTCCCCAGATCAGTTTTGTTTACCATTTCAAATAAAACCGTCAGGGCATGATGTTTCAGAAAAACATAGTTCCACTGATCTCCTGCTTATTGCTGGTCTTGATTATTTTTGGGCCGTCAGTGCTTGCCGCACAGGAGCATCAGCAGGAACCACCCCCTGAGGTACCTGAGCAAACCATAGATGAAGAAGAATTCCATCAGCTTATAGAGTCTGTTATTGAAGAGAGAGAGGAAGAAATTGATGCATCCGAACTTATCGAAGAACTGGAACTTCTGAGAATGCGGCCCCTGAATCTGAATACCGCATCGGCCAGCGACCTCAGACGGATCTTTTTTCTGAATGATATTCAGATAAACAATCTGATCATACACCGCCAGCGTTTTGGCAATCTTATCAGCATGATGGAACTGCAAACCATTGATGGTTTTGATCTGGAAGTCATAGAGCGTATTTTTCCCTATGTAACGGTAGAAGAGGCAGTAGCCCGAAGGCAATTCAGAATGAGTGATATCGTGGAACGTGGAAACAGCCAGTATTTTCTGCGTTACCAGAGGCTTTTTGAAGAACAGCGCGGATTTTCTCCTATTGACCCCGACGAACTGGAAGCCAACCCTAATGCCCGATACCTGGGAAGTCCCTACCGGTTGTACACCCGTTATCGGTTTACCTACTACAACAACATCAGTGCAGGCTTTACTGCTGAGAAAGATCCGGGCGAAGAGTTTTTCAGGGGAAGCCAGCCCTATGGCTTCGATTTTTATTCGGGTCACTTTTATCTAAGGGATGTGGGAATCGTTAAATCACTGGCCATTGGAGATTACCAGGTACAATTCGGACAGGGCCTCACCCTCTGGTCGGGCCTGGCATTCGGCAAAAGCAGTGAAACCATCAACATTAAGAAAAACGGACTTGGCCTCAGGCCCTACACTTCGGTTGATGAGAATAACTTCATGAGAGGTGCAGGATTAACCCTACAGCTTGGACAAATGGAGGTAACCGGGTTCTATTCGGGCAAATACCGTGATGCCAATGTGCTGGAGCTGGATACCATAACACAGGAAGCCCTTGTGATCACCAGCCTGCAGCAAACAGGGCTGCATCGCACACCCCGTGAACTGGAGAACAGGAATTCAGTGCAGGAAACCTTTATGGGCTCCAATATTACCTGGAGACGACCTAACTTCCATATCGGGGTAACAGGCTATTATATGGAGCTGGGAGCCGAATTCCGGAGAAACCTCTCCTTTTACAATCAGTTCGACCTCAATCAGAACACCAACTGGAACACGGGACTGGATTACAATTATATATTTCGCAATTTCAATGTTTTCGGGGAATTCTCAACCAGCAAAAGTGGCGGATATGCCATGCTCAACGGCATAATGATGAGCCTTGATCGCAGATTAAGCTTTAGTTTACTTCACCGGAGATTTTCACCTGATTATCAATCGTTTTTAAGTGTTGCGTTTTCAGAAAATACCCGTGTTAGCAACGAAAATGGTGTCTATCTGGGTATGAACGCCAGGTTGTCCAGGCAATGGTCGATTAATGCCTATGCCGACCATTTTTCTTTCCCATGGATGAAATTCCGCACCTACAGCCCTTCGCGAGGCTATGACTACCTTGTACAGGTAAATTACCGCCCCGAGCGACGCATAGAGATGTACGCCCGTTATCGTATCAGAAACAAACCTCTCAATTCACCTTACATTCACAGCATCCGGTTTCTGGATGATGTAATAAGACAAAACATCAGGCTACACGTGAGTTACCCGGTATCTCCATCATTTTCATTCAGGAACCGTGTGGAGTGGGTTGGTTTTGAACACGGTGACAGACAGCAAAGGGGTTTTATGATCTACCAGGATGTGATTTACCGCAGTTTTGCCAGCCCGTGGGCCATCACAGCCCGTTATGCTATTTTTGATACCGATGGTTTTGATGCCCGCATTTATGCCTATGAGAATGATGTTCTCTATGCCTTTTCATTCCCCTTCTATTCAGACAAAGGGCACAGGGCCTATATTGTGGCCCGCTACCGGGTAAACCGTAATATTGACTTGCAGGCACGTCTGGCACAAACCATTTTCACCAATCGCAACGAAATTGGCAGCGGCCTTGATCTCATTGAAGGAAACACCCGAACAGAGATAAAGGCACAAATGAGGGTGCGATTCTGAAGCTATTCAGCACTAAAAAACAAAGGTTTGCAGATAAAACAAACCGACAGACGCCTTACGGCTTATTAATTCCTTAAGATTTGTTAATGTTTTCTATCTTTGCCACGCTTTGCTTTTCATGCTCGTTATGAACAGCTATATCATCCTTAATGAATTCTTCATGTTTCACCAATCAACCAGTAAACTAAACTGAACTATCTATGAAAGAAGGACATCCAAGGGCACTTACAACCCTGTTTTTCACAGAAATGTGGGAACGATTCAGTTACTATGGCATGCGGGCCTTGCTTATTCTGTACATGACCCGCCAGATCCTTTATGGCGACAGCCAGGCTTATGGAATTTATGCTGCCTATGGCGCACTTGTTTATGCAACACCGTTCATTGGTGGGGTCATTGCCGACCAGCTGCTTGGCTACAGAAAAGCTATTATCCTGGGCGCAACACTGATGGCCATTGGCCACTTTCTTATGGCCATTGAATCGTCTGTATTTTTTTACGGGGCTCTCGCATTTCTGATCATTGGTAACGGTTTCTTTAAGCCCAACATATCGTCTATGGTAGGTGGGCTTTATAAACCCGGCGATCCCAG
>SLIL01000053.1 GCA_007135645.1 Bacteroidales bacterium | reverse complement strand
GTGGAGAATGTTCCACTTGTAAAGCAGGCAGAGAGGGTTTTGAAAATAACTTATCTAGAAGCAAAAGTTTTTAACAGCGAAATCATAGGTACCGAGCATCTGTTGTTGTCTATTCTTAAAGACAAGGAAAATCTTGCAACACGATTGTTGCTGCAGAATGAGGTGGACTATGACAGTGTAAAGGATGAGATAGTCATGCTTAAGAACAATCCCGAAGAAGGCCCTGTAAGGGGTTTTGACCCCAGGTCAGATCTTTCTCACAGCTCTGAAGATGATGAGGCCCAGGAAGGCGGTGGCTTTGGTGGTGGAAGCGGCGGTGGCTTTAAGAAGTTCTCTGATAAATCCAAAACCCCGGTACTCGATAATTTTGGAAGGGACCTTACCAAAGCCGCTGAAGAAGATAGACTGGATCCTGTTGTTGGACGCGAAAAAGAGTTAGAACGCATTGCACAGATCCTTTCACGCAGAAAGAAAAACAATCCTATTCTTATAGGAGAGCCCAGCGTTGGTAAATCAGCCATTGCTGAAGGATTGGCTTTGCGCATTGTACAAAGGAAAGTATCAAGAGCATTGTTTAACAAGCGCATTGTAACCCTTGATATTGCATCGCTGGTTGCAGGAACAAAATATCGTGGCCAGTTTGAAGAGCGCATGAAAGCCTTGCTCAATGAACTGGAAAAAACCCCTGATGTGATCCTGTTTATTGATGAGCTTCATACCATTGTGGGCGCGGGTGGTGCCAGTGGATCACTGGACGCTTCCAATATGTTTAAGCCTGCTCTGGCACGGGGTGAGATTCAGTGCATTGGTGCCACTACGCTTGATGAGTACCGCCAGCATATTGAAAAAGATGGTGCCCTGGAGAGAAGGTTTCAGAAGATCCTTATCGATCCTACTTCATCCGAAGAAACCATTGAGATCCTGAACAATATCAAAAAGAAATACGAAGACCATCATCTGGTTACTTACTCCCCCGAAGCCATAAAGGCCTGTGTATCGCTTACCAATCGTTATGTGAGCGACCGTTGCCTGCCTGATAAGGCGATTGACGCCCTTGACGAAGCAGGATCACGGGTTCATATTACCAACATCAGGGTGCCGGAAAATATCATTGATATAGAGTCGAGAATTGATGTAGTGCGTGAAGAAAAAACCAAGGCTATTAAAAGCCAGAAATATGAGCAGGCTGCCAAGTTCAGGGATCAGGAGCGAGAGCTTATGGATCTTCTGGAAAGAGAAAAGCGGGCCTGGGAAGAAGAATCGCAACTGCATCGTGAAACCGTTACCGAACAAAATGTTTCAGAGGTAGTATCCATGATGACCGGTGTTCCCGTTCAGCGTATTGCACTCAATGAAAGTCAGCGTCTGATAAGTATGGAGGCGGACCTTGAAAAGAGTGTAATCGGACAGAACGAGGCCATTAAAAAAGTGGTGCAATCCATCAGGCGTAACCGTGCTGGTTTGAAAGATCCGCAAAAGCCCATTGGTTCTTTTATTTTCTTAGGGCCTACAGGGGTTGGTAAAACCCACCTGGCAAAGGTTTTGTCCAGGCACCTGTTTGATTCCGATGATGCCATTATCCGGATCGACATGAGTGAATATATGGAGAAATTTGCGGTGAGCCGTCTCATTGGAGCTCCTCCCGGATATGTTGGCTACGAAGAAGGTGGCCAGCTTACCGAGAAAGTAAGGAGAAAGCCCTATTCAGTGCTGTTGCTGGATGAGATAGAGAAAGCACACCCCGATGTGTTCCACCTCCTGCTGCAGATGCTCGACGATGGTCAGCTTACCGACAGCCTGGGTCGCAGGATCGATTTCAAGAATACCATTATCATCATGACCTCAAACATTGGTTCACGTCAGTTGAAAGATTTTGGTATGGGTGTGGGTTTCAATACAACGGCAAAACAATCCAAAAACAAAGAATACGCGCAAAGTGTAATTGAAAATGCCCTGAAGAAATCCTTCGCTCCTGAATTCCTTAACCGTGTGGATGACATTGTAATCTTTGAGAATCTTGAAAAAGATGACATCTTCAAGATCATTGATATCGAACTTGCCATGTTGTACGAGAGAATCGAAGGCCTTGGATACAAAGTAATACTTTCTGACACTGCAAAAGAATATATTGCTGAAAAAGGATGGGATTCTGCTTATGGTGCACGTCCGCTTAAGCGTGCAATTCAAAAATACCTGGAAGATCCACTGGCAGAAGAAATCATCAAATCGAAAGTAGAAGAAGGAGATGAAATACTCGTGGACTTTGATGATGATAATAAGGAAATTCTTGTAGAAACAAAGAAACTTGAAAAAACAGATTAATAATCAATTGATTATATACGTCAGTGGCTTGGTTTTCTATTTGCAAGAGCCTTGACTGAAAAAACTACCGGACTCACTTACTTATGGGTCCGGTTTTTTATTGGTGAAAATTTAATCATAAAAATATCTGCCAATTGAGCAGGGTTTAGTAGTTTTGAAACCTGAATCAATTATAAGTACACCTCATTTGAGGGATCTTTCAAATATAAACATACTAATTACTTACCAAACAAAAATAAATTATGAGGAAAACAACTTACATGAGTTTCGTGCTTTTTCTTATTTGTTTCTTTATTGGGGATTTGTATGCCCAGGAGGTACGGATAAGGGGAACAGTTAGGGATGCATCTGACCAAACAACACTTCCTGGTGTAAATGTTACCATAAAGGGTACTACTACGGGAACTGTTACCGATATTGATGGCCAGTATGATATCCGTGCCAATGTGGGTTCTGTTCTTGTTTACACCTTTGTAGGAATGCGCCCTATGGAGGTAGAGATTGATGGTAGCAGAACCATTATCGATGTTGAATTAATCAGCGAAATTGCAACCCTTGAAGAGTTTGTGGTAGCGGTGTCTTCCATAGCCCGCGACCGTGAAACACCGGTGGCAATCTCTACCATTAGTGCTGAAGTGATCAGCGAAAGGCTGGGCTCACAGGAGTTTCCTGAGATACTGAAGTCTACTCCCAGTGTTTATGCCACAAAAGACGGCGGTGGATTTGGAGATGGAAGGATCAATCTCAGAGGCTTCGATTCCAATAATATCGGAGTACTAATCAATGGGGTTCCGGTAAATGATATGGAAAACGGAAGGGTATACTGGTCAAACTGGGCCGGTCTTTCTGATGTAACCCAGACCATGCAGGTGCAAAGGGGGCTTGGTGCTTCCAGGCTCGCCATCAGTTCGGTGGGAGGAACCATAAATATTGTTACCCAAACCACCGAAGCACGCAAGGGAGGTACCGTTTTTTATGGCTTTGGCCATGACGGTTACCAGCGCCGTTCAGTAAGCTTGTCCACAGGAATGATGGAAAACGGATGGTCTGTTACAGCCCTGGGCGGACGTACCACAGGTGAAGGGTTTGTGGATGGTACCGAGTTTGACGGATGGTCTTACTTTTTAAATGCCTCAAGAAGGCTTGATGACCGTCATATTATAAGTTTTACCGCTTTTGGAGCCCCGCAATGGCACAACCAGAGGTGGCCAAGGGTTTCCATTCAAACCTATCGTGACCATCCCAAAGGTATTCGCTATAACCCTGCCAGAGGCCTTTTAAACGGTCAATTTTATAATGCGGCCCACAATGAGTACCACAAGCCTCAGTTGTCATTGAATCATTACTGGTCTATAAGTCCTAACACTACCCTTTCAACGGCTTTATATGCATCCTTCTCTTCAGGGGGTGGACGCCGTACACTGGGACAAAGGAGCGACTGGTTCCAGTATGACAGGAACACGGGCCGGCCCACTGATGCCACCAGGCTTACCCCCGATGGCTACCTGGACTTTAACTACGCACTGGAACAAAATGCCCAGTCTTCTGACGGTTCCCTGGCCATTATTGGTAATGCTATGAACGAGCACGATTGGTATGGTTTGCTATCCACAGCACAAACAGAAATGAACAACTTCAGGTTTACCGGCGGTCTGGATCTTCGTTACTATCGGGGATATCACTACCAGATGGTCACCAACCTGCTTGGAGGTACCCATTATCAGGATGTAACCTATCGTACCGACACGGTTGTTTCGAGAAATGTAAACCGTGTCCCTCATGCCCGCCTCGGCGAAGGAGATAAAATCGGCTACCATGATATGGGAGAAGTAGGCTGGGCAGGTATGTTTACACAAGCTGAATATGTTACGCCTGAATATTCAGCATTTTTATCGGTAACACTGTCCAATACAGCTTACCGTCGCCATGACTATTTCCTCTATTTTGACGATGATTCTCCGGAGAGAAGACGCCTTGAGAATGAGGCTGAAGGATACCGCCAGCAGGCTCAGCAAGCCCAGGCACAAGGAGACCAGGAAGGTTATGACTCTTTTATGCAGCAATACAACCGGATCATGAATATGCAGGCCATGCAATCACAGGTTTCTGACTGGATCGATTTCTGGGCCTATAGCTTCAAGGGTGGTGCTAACTACAACATCACGGACAATCATAATGTATTTGCCAATGCCGGCTATTTTACACGTGCTCCTTTTTTCCGGTTTGCATTTGTTGGGTTTACCAATACACTGAACCCCGGAGTAAATCACGAGCGGGTTTTATCAAGCGAAATTGGCTACGGCTACCGTTCTGAGCTGGCAGCTGCCAACGTAATTCTTTATCGCACCGAGTGGCTGGATAAAGCCCTTGTGCGAAACCTCGGACAAGGGGTAATTGCCAACATTACCGGACTGGATG
This sequence comes from Bacteroidales bacterium, assembly GCA_007135645.1. Lineage (GTDB taxonomy): Bacteria > Bacteroidota > Bacteroidia > Bacteroidales > UBA7960 > SKVR01. The sequence continues at coordinate 3,998 of SLIL01000053.1, read as the reverse complement.
CACTGCACCAGGGGCTTGAGATCGATTTTACCCTCAGGCCAAACCGAAGGACCGAAATCAGGGGGATGTTCTCTTATGGCGACTGGACATGGCAAGATGACCTGGTTGCAGAGGTATTTGACGAGAACCAGGTATTCATTGACAGCATCGAGGTATATGCAGGTGGTTTGAGAGTTGGGAATTCTGCACAAACAACAGCAGCATTGGGTATCAGTTATGAAGTATTTCCCAATGTACGGTTTGGGTTTGATGTAAACCATTTCGACAGAAATTTTGCCAATTTTAATGTGGAAGACCGTGGTGATATTGATAACGTAGGTATGAACGCATGGCAAATGCCCTCTCATCAGCTGGTGGATCTGAGCTTAAGATACCGCTTTAAGATCGCAGGAATGGATGCAACCCTGCAGGCCAATATAAATAACCTGTTTAATACCGAGGCGATCAGGGATGCCACAGACGGCCGTTCCTTTGACTATGATACCGCCCTTGTTTATTTTGGCTGGGGACGCACCTGGACCACCTCTTTCAGGGTTAGGTTTTAATAAATGATTTCTTTAATAGTTGAAAAAAAATAGTGTTATGAGTAGACTAAAAAATATATTCCCGGTAATGATGCTTGTGGTCATTTTGCTGTTTCAGGCCTGTGACCCCAACAAAGATCTCTTTGAGAAACTGGACAACGATCAGCGACCACACAATGAAAGCATAGAATATACCCTGATTGAATCGGACTATACCCGTTTCGGGGGATTCATCTCCCAGTACCAGGCTTTTAATGATACCCTTGTGGCTATGGACTTTATTCCGGATATTCTCAAGGTACGTTTTGTAACCCTGCGCCAGAACAGTAGTGCGATGGTTACCTATAATCACTTCCTGCTTCATCCCGACTGGTGGGATGCCGGGTTCGGATATGAGCTTACTGCTGAAGATTATGCATTTATTGGAGTCAGCAATACCTTTAGCCCCACCAACCTTGCCCGCAACAACCTCCCCTTCTTTTTGCTTTTCAGGTATGCTGAGGCCGAAGAAGGTGATATGGTTAGGATCATTTACAATTTTACTGTGGATGGCGAGATGCAGAAAAACCTTGATGTTTATGAGTTCAATGGATCTTCCTGGGTTTGGATAGAAACCATTGAAAATATACCATACGTGGGATACGAACTCACTGATGATGATTATGATGTCTTTGGTGGAACCATTGCCCAGTTCAACAGTTTCAATGAGAATTTCCCTCCTGAACTGCACCTCCCTGTTTTATTGAAAAACCGTTTCTCTTTTGCTGTTGCCGGTGATGAGCAGGTTTTAAGATACCGGTATTTTGACGGAAGCCAGACCCGCACCATAACTGATAAATATGAGTTTGACGGAGTACAGTGGCACAAAGTTTCCTATACCGAACAGCGGTCGGAACAGTATATTTTCGGAGAACTTGGATGGGCCTTTGATCCTACTGTAAATATCAGACTTGGCAGGGAGGATTATCTGTATATTGCTGAAAATGATCCTATTCCTCATGAAACCTTCACTGACTTTGGTTATTATTTTGGAGCAAGTGCATTTTTCTCCAACTTCGATATACGTTTGATCGGCAGAAGACTCAATAAGGATGAAAATGACAATTACCGCGATCCTGCCCTGGGTGAAATTTACGAGAATGAGGGTTCAGAAGCAGCCATGGATGAAATGTACAGGCGTATTGTGGAAGAGGGTATCATTATGCTATTGCAGCATAAATACCCCGATGCAACACCCCAGGTTGGTGGAATTGATGTTCACTATTTTATCCACTTCGAAACGTTTGCAGATAACTGGGTGAGAAGATTCCCCATGGCAGAGTACATTTGCATTGCTCCGGGTAATCCTCCTCAATTTGAACTTGTGGACTTCCAGATTGAACCGGAAAATGACTAGGTTTAAGAAAAGTTGTGCATAATTAATGGTTATCATAACTTATAGAATTTCAATAAATCAATGCAATAAAAAAGGAGGCTCAAATTGGCCTCCTTTTTTAGTTTGGTTTAAGGATATCAGATATCAGATCAACCTGATAATTTTCTGATAGTATTAACGCTGAACCTGTAATTTGTAGTTCAGTACCTGATTTCCGGAAACGATCTGAACAATGAAAATACCGGTTTTCAGATCGCTGATGTCAAGGGTAAGATGATTGCCATAAGCATTTTGCTCCCTGACCAACTGCCCGTTGATGTTGAAAATACGCACCATATCAAGGTTGTTTTCCCCTGAAATGGTAAACTGATTGCGGGCAGGATTGGGAAATACGTTAAAGCCTGCTGCTTTAATTTCTTCAATGGAGGTGGGCTCAAGGAAATCCGCCAGCGAGCGGGGCTGTAACCTGGTTACATCAAAACGTTGATGCAAAACGCCCACAAGGTCTACAGGGGTAGTAGGAATTGCTGTGCCAAAGTAGTCGAGCAGATCAGGTGAGTTGGGGGTCCTGATCACACCCTCACCGGAAGCATCAATAATATAATAGGATTGGTTGTGGGTAAATGTTTCTGTATCTGGAAATTCTTCGTGATCAAAATCAAAGGATACCCCAACAACCCTAACCAGCATGGCCTGGATGTCTTGATTGAGCTCGGCAAGTGTTACCACCATGGGTTCAATGGTATTGCCTGTAGAGGAAGGAGCTCCGGGATCTTCCACAGGAACCAGCTGTAGCATATCCTGAAAAACAGATAAAGTACCCCTGAGGTTGGTAATGCCATCGTAATTGTTGTACTCTGTGGTAATTATACCTGACGGATCATCGATCATAACAGCACCTGACTCATCCTGAATATAGATCTGACCCCTGTAAGCCACCTGCTGGTGCGTAATAAATACTTCTCCGGTGATCTGGTAGATCAGATCACCCACTTCTGCATCGTGAAGGGCAGCAATATTATCCAGCTCTATGGCTCCGGGAGCTTCCTCGATAACAATATCATCAATGTACCAGTTGTGAGAAGCAGCACCTTTGTAAACAAAAGCAATATATACTACTTCACCTGCGTAATCTCCAAGATTTACGATCCTCTCTGTATAATTCTCTATTCCTGCTGAAGCTTCGTAAGCCATCACAAATTCTTCATGCACGGGATTACCACTGCCCGCAGATATCATAACAGCACTGAGACTCTCTCCGGGTTCATAGTTTTGCATAAAGCTGTTTTTCTGAAAAAACTTCAACAACATGGTCATGTCTTCGGGTAATTGAATCTGTGGTGTGATGAGCCATGATTCAGAAAAAGCAGCCGTAAGGGCATGAAAAGCGGCTTTATCGCCAAAGGGTGTATCATCCGTAGTAGCCCATGTACCAGCACCGAGGGCAATGTGGTTCCATCCCGAAGGTGGGAAATCTTCTCCTTCAAAATCTTCGTTCCATGGCAATTCGGTAATGGCGTCAGGATCAATGGCAACAAGCACCACGGTAAGGTTTACATCATCACCTACTACGGCAACATTTCCTGTGCGGGTATAGAAGCCCGATTTTTCAATGGAATAGGGATAACTACCTGCTTCTACTTCTTCAAAAAGATAGTCCCCTGCAGCATTGGCTACTCCCCCAAGGGTAATGACTGCATCCGTAACAGGATTATCTTCCTCATCTATAACAACAAATGTAACATCATAAGAAGGAACTCCGTCGGGAAAGAAATCCGCCAGTGACCTGGGGAATATCTGCATAACTTCCTGGAATTGCGATACCAGTGCAATCATATCGTTGGCTCCAGTGGGAACCGGAGTATTAAAATAATCCAGTTGTGCACTGGCTCCGGGTGTCCTGAGCAATCCTTCTCCACTGGGGTCTTCCAGAGGAAAACTGGTGCTGGGGGTAAGAGAGGTTTGTTCTCCTATGAATTCCACTTCATTTACCCGGATGAGCATTGCCTGGTGTTCGGGTGCAAGCTCGGCAAAAGTAATCACCATAGGTTCTACTTCATTGCCTGTAGAAACAGCATCTCCCGGATCTACGGTGGGAG
>SLIL01000052.1 GCA_007135645.1 Bacteroidales bacterium | reverse complement strand
CGAAGCCGCCACCAACTCCCTCCTCTTAAAAACACCTGGAAACCCTGTCATTTCGACCGAAGGGAGACCACGAAGTAGCAGCGAAGCTAAATCTCATAAGTTTTACCGGACAACAATGTTGAATTATGACAAACAGATGTATATGATTTCAAACAATAAGTTTTTAAGCTTTTTTATATGGGGTGTTTTGATTTTTGCATGTTCCACTGCTACAGCAAGATCGAGGCATCCGGCTGTTTTTGGTATGCAGAATCAGGGCAATTTAGGTGTAAGCATTGCTTTGTCAGGCAGCGACCAGCAAGTGATGGTGCCGTACTGGGTAACCAACAGGTTTCTGGTGGCTCCCTTATTCCAGTTTAGTTATTTCAGTAAAAAAGAGCTCGATCTTGCCATAGGTTTGGGTCTCAGGTATTATTTCAGGGTGGATGAACTGTCTTTTTACGGAGGGGTAAGGCTGGGGAATTATTTGCTGATCCCTTACACAGACGATGTTATCGATGGCAGTTCACGTACGGATCTTTTTGCAGGGCCTGTGTTTGGGGTCGAATATTTTTTATCCAGGCACCTGAGTCTGGGCTTTGAAATGCAAGGGAATTATATCAGGAGTGACGAAAGATCTTTACGTTTTAATAATCCTGGAGGTGCAGGGTTTGAAATAAAACCCATAGTTTTAGCCACCTTTTATTTTTAAAAACATGGAAAAACCAGAAATAAAAGCACTTATAAATAAGGAAATAGAGAAGACACAAAAAATTATTAAAGATTACGAAGAGCTAACCCGGCCTGTAGCCCCCGATGTTGCCATTGGTCGGGTTTCACGTATGGACGCTATAAACAACAAGAGTGTGGTGGAAGCCTCTTTGCGTCAGGCCCGCGAAAAGCTGGATAAACTCAATTATGTACTCAGCAGGGTTGATAATCCTGATTTTGGGAAATGTGTTCGCTGTGGAAACCAGATACCCGTCGGACGCATTATCATAAGGCCTGAGAGTGCACATTGCGTTAATTGCGCACGGTAACCGAGGTTCTGTTATTCTATCCGATACAGGTAATTATTCACAAACAATATCTGCACCTGATTCATCCCAGCAATGAAATTCATTATCGCTGAAATGGTGAGGATCCCTGATCTGGCCAGCTTTGGTTTCCCTGTTCCAGTTTATTTCTACCAGGTTATCCATACTTTTCCTGAAAATAGTATAGGAAGCATCATATGGATTATTTCCGGTAACCTCGTAAGAGATATATCCTCCATTTTCCGGGCCATCCGGAACAATGTTGGTATAAGTAATGCCTTTGGTGTCATCAGGGTTGTTATGCCAGTCGATGTCAACGAAAGGAATTGGATTGCCGGGTGAATTATACAATGTCCAGCTGCCTTCGGTGGCTCCAATGTTCGAAACGCCTGTAAACCATAGGAAATCAGTAAAAGAAGCTATGCCGGTTTTGCTTATGTACATCTCCCAATGTACCTGATTCCCGGTTGCTTTACCATATAATCTGGCTGTAAAGGTTGTTTGACTTACATTCACAGAATACGACCAAAGCCATGAGCCATCCTCCTGAAGTTCAGGTTCATGATTAAAAGCGCCTTTAAAGGTTGCTGCAGGAATGGCCATGTGCAGGAATACGGTCGTACTCCAGAAAGCCACATGCAGAGCAGCCACCGAACGGTTTACATAGGTCTCATTGGCCAGCATATCTTTTTGATGCTCAAAATCAGTGAAAACCATGGCAAAAGCAGATTCCGGAGGCAACTGGGGTGCTTTTTCCTGATCTTCCTTTTGACACCCCGAACCGATAAAAGTCAGGGAAAGTATCAGAATACCGCTGATAAACTGATTAAATTTTGAAAGCTTTTTCATATCGGAGATTATTTAGGGTTGAATAACAGGATTTTTTGAGTTACTTGAATTAATGATTCCAAAATTATAAAGAAATTTTATACCAGTTTTTTGTTTGAGAGAAACCGGGCGAGATTTTTTTCGCCCGGTTTACTTGTTAATTGACGGGATGATGGTTTTTTAATGGCAATCCGGTATCAGCAGCGGATAAAATTATCAACAAAACAGGATTATGCATATTGTTTAGTTCTCAAATTGAATATTCATATTGTAAATATACGAAGGATTGTAGGGTGTGAGCGTAGATACTTTGTCCAGGTAAGGAAGATAATTTTCTGAAGGTGCCGTACCCGCTTTGACAAAACCGGCATTATCGAAAAACCCGGGAGCCTGTGTGTTGTAGAGATAGGCATCCAGTAGTTCCTGGTCAATTCCGGGCCAGATGGCAAGGATCTGGTTGCGAAACACATTTCTCAGGGAATAGGTGTCCAGCAGGGTTTCACGATCATCGGCGTCCAGGGTCATGGGAGGCAAGCCTACTTCTGCCACTGCGATATTCTGACTTTCGGATGCGGCAGCTGCAAAAGCCCAGTTAAATCCGGTTTCTTCACTAAAGAAGAATGCATTGGGGTGTTCGGAATTTCCATAAAGCGATATCATATCCCCGTTTTTACCCACGAACATTTTCATTTTTGAAACCGCATAAGGATTCAGTAGCGGACTGGGTAAGGGAAAACCTGTGAAACTTACGATCATATGAGTTTCATATCCCATATTACCGGTTTCACTGTAATCAACCCTGAACTGCGTATTCTTATAAATGCTCTCGGTATTACGGTCAATATTGTACGGGTTTAGAATGGCTACCCCTTCCAGCGGATTGAGGTTCCAGAAAACCTGGATGGCGGTATTGTCACTACCATTGTCAGCATCACCATCAATATCTTTTATGGTAAGCCTGTATTGCCATACATGGTTCTCGAATTCAACATTTTCAATGATCTTTAAATGTTTTGAACGTCCGTCATCGTCACTGATAAAAGTCAGCTCAAGGGGCCTGTTGAGATTGTTGACCGCGATCATCAGCATAACACTTTCGGCCAGCTCTGCGCCAAACTCACCAACTGCTATAAAGGTTCTCAGATGCTGGTACACATCATTGCCATTAAGGGTGTCAGCCTGTCCGCTTTTCAGGTTTTGTGAAGAACTGATGGCTCCGGGAATTTCTATGCGAAAACGATCTGGAACAATAGAGTCAGGCTGATCAATGGGGTCAAGTTCATCTTTTTCGCAAGATGAAAATGCAACGATCAACATCAGGGATGCCAGAAAAGAGATGAGTGTGCGCATGCGTAATGCTGTCAGACTCCTGTTTGAAGGTTGATTGGGAGGGGTGCTGTTTTTAATCATTTGATTTTTCATAATTTCTACGTTTTAGAGGTAAATAAATCTTTGTTCACTTCTAATACACCGGCAAAACATTTCACCCTTACGTGAAAATAAAAATTTTTTCATTTTTCTTATTCAACGACCAAAGTGTCCCTGATCACTGCACATGCGCTGAAGTATCCCAACCCCCCATTGGAAATATTTCCCGGAAGATTGCCCCTGGGCGATTCAAATAAACTGCCCTGCCATTGAGTTTCCGATAGCATTGCCCGCAGGTAAGCTGCATAATGATCATTGAGCGAATATTTGGAAATTACAATGATGCTCCCTGCAGGGAAAAAAACTTCTTCAGCATCCTGGGGAAAAATTATATAGCTTACATCGATGGTGTTCAGTGTAATATGTCTGAGGTGGGCCACTGCAACTGAATCAGGATGTTCATAGCCCTCCAGGTGATCCCAGCTTATCAGGGCTTCATACATGGCCTGCTCAAAAGGGCTGTACATGGGGTTGTTCCAGTCAAGGCTATACATTCCGTTTCGAAACTGAAATGCCGGGGACTCAAAGGGAAAAACCGGTACCATGTAAGTACTGGCATTGTAGGTAAGGGTATCAGTTTCAATCGTAAGAAAGTATTCCTGATCAACTGCCGCGGCAAAAGGCTCATGGCTCACATAAGTGCCTGGCAGGGTATCTGATTCCACAAAATCAATACTGGTATTTTGCCATCCAACGGAGATCTTTGCCTGCTGCAGGGGCTGAGGTACGTCGTTTAGCTCTGCCACAGGGTGCGATAAGCGTATCACCTGAGTTTTGAATTCATTGGTAAGCATGGCCTCAACCACGATGGTGTTCAAAGGTGTGTTGTTCAGTTCCCAGTCTGTAGCTTTTTCGCATGATCCCAGAAAAACAAAGATACTAATAGTTAAAAGGGCAAAATATCTTTTGGCTTGCAGGAATAGCCAGAGGAAATTCAAAAATATCTCTGTATATTTTAAAAATAGTATTCTGATCATCTCAAACCTTGTTTTAATATCACTTTGCCTTTTTAAACGAAATAGTATTCGTCCGTATCATCATCAACAATTTTTCAACAGATAAATGAAGTCATGGGATGCAATAATTCCGGAGCTTATCATATTACTTAAATTTAAACTTGTATGTTATGGATGGCAAAAAACCACTCACGTACTTCTGGCTGCTGATGATTTCATTTACACCATTCAGGTTTTGTGGTACCACAAACTCCCCATCTGCATTTTTAATCTTGTTAAAATTTATTGAAATGGGATTATGACGGTTATACAAGTTGTAGATGGAAAAATTCAGGCTGTGCTGATACCTGTGCGCAGGGTTACCAATGAGCCAGGTAAAGGATATATCCAGACGATGATAATCGGGAAGCCTGTCATTGTTTTTCGATCCATATTGTGGAACCATAGCCCCCTGGTAGTAATAAAAGCCTATGGGTGTAGTGATGGCCGATCCGGTGTGATAAATCCAGTTGGCCGAAAGGATTGTTTTTGGGCTCATCAACCAGGAGAAGAATATCGAAAAATCGTGTGGTCTGTGGTAAAAAGCCGGGTACTCCTGGCCCTGATTTAGCTCTTCAAACTGATTATAAACCATCGACCGGGTATAGCTTACCCATCCGGTAATTCTACCCTTTGTGCGGCGCATGGAAAGTTCCAATCCTTGTGAATGACTTTCCCCGAATCGCAATTCCCCTTCCAGGTGCGGATTTAGCAGTAATTTCGAATGATCGGAATATCCTATCTGGTTGGTCATTACTTTGTTATAAACCTCTGCAGTAAATTCAATGCCAGGTGTATTCCATATTCCCGAGTATCCCAGGGCAAGTTGTCGTGCGCGCTGGGGTTTGATATTTTTTCCTGACGGCAACCACAACTCAAAGGAAGAAAAGGGACTTAAGGAGTTATTGATCAGATGCAGGTTTTGATGATTTAAACCCCAGCTCAGGCGTAATGATGAGTATTCGTTTATGCGATACCGTGTGCTTAAACGCAAATCGGCCAAGAGGTAGGTCTTGATATTTTCCTGGTCTTCAAAAGTTGTGGTATCAGTAACATGGTGTTGATCATCAAAGCTGAAAACATAGGCAGGGCCCCTGTGCGACCAAACGGGTACACGAATACCGGCATTCCATGCCCACTTTTCGCTGATGCGTTTTTCGCGGTTGAAGTAGGCTGCTGTTTCAGTGGCTTTTCCTCCGTAAACCCTGGGGATAAACGGAGTGGCTTCATCAGGATAATCGCTGAAGTTGCCGGGATTGAATGAATGAAACGTTTGCGAGAATCCATATTTTAGGGTCACATCCGGATGGGGATACCTTGTTAGATCGTAACGGATCCCCAGATCGCTGATGCCCGATTGCCAGGGGAAGCTACCCGTAAACAAGGAATAGTTGTATGCACTGGAATAAATGGTAACATTGGAAAACAATTGATCGTGGATAATGCGGTTCCATCTGAAGGTTAATGTGTTGTTATGCCAGGCTACGCCGCGCTTGTCAGCCATTTCATGAGTGGTATAATTATCACTTCCCCTGAATAATGAGAAATAAACCCGGTTGTTTTTATTGATCTGCCAGTTTAATTTGCCGTTGAAATCACGAATAAAGAAATCGCTGTCAGGATTCTCGCGCTGATAGATCCATTCAAAATTGGATCGTCGCAGGGAAGTGAAAAAAGAAACGTTGTCCCTAACCAGCGGGCCCTCAATGGAAAAACGATACATCAACGGATTAAGGACTCCTTCTATGGCAACGTTTTTCAGATTGCCATCGCGGGTTTGCACATCGATCACACTGGATAATCGGCCTGCTTTTTCTATGGGCAGGTCGGCTTTGTATATGTTGATCTCTTTGGCAACATCGGGAATGATCACCGAATAGAAGCCAAACAAATGTGCCGGATTGTACACAGGAGCTTCATCAATAAGGATGAGGTTCTGATCTTTGTTGCCACCGCGCACAAAAAAAAACGCTGACCCATCACTGTGTGTCTGGATGCCAGGCAAGGTTTGAAGGCTTTTTATCAGTCCGCTTTCCCCGGCAAATTCGGGCATTTGCTCCATGATGCGGGGATTTACAGATAATCTTCCTCCCTGGCTTTTTTCCAGGTTTTCCATGGCTTCATTCACCAGCACCGTTACTTCTCCCAGCATTCGTGTATCACGTTCCAGTTCCAGATTCATCCGGATATTCTGAGACAGATCCAATATAAAGGTTTTTGCCTGATAGCCCAGGTAATTGATGAAAACTTCATATTCTCCATGAGGAAGTGTGAGGGAAAAAAAACCGTACGAATTGCTGATTGTTCCTGTTTGAAAACTATTCACTGAAACGGTTGCCCCGGGAAGGGTTTCAGAAGAAGTCTTGTCGCGAATAGTCCCGCTAAGGGTAAAGCTTTTTACAGCCTCTCTGGACTCCCTCCCTTTTCGTATGACGATCTGGTTTCGCACCAGCCTGTATTCAAAGTCGTATATTTCACAAACGGTAGTCAGAATGGTTTCCATGGTTTCCTGTTCAAAGTTCAGGCTAACTCTTTTGTCTGACTGTATGGCCCTGCTGTTGTAAGAAAAGTTTATTCCTGTTACCCTTGTTATCTCTCTGAAGATCTCCTCCGGACTGGCATGTTCCACCTTCAGATCGATACGTGTTTGCAATACAGGGGTTTGAGACAGAAGCAACTGACTTGTAAAAACAGCGCAGAAAAGCATGAATAATCTGATCTTCATAAGTACCTGCATAATGAGTTGCATTGTTTCAGCGATCTTTTGAGTTTTGCATTACAATGGATCAGAAGGGTAGTCACATCCCTCTCCCGACACCATTATTTTACCATCTCTTCTTGCGTAAGTAAGTTCAAATGTTTCGCTGATAATGGTCAGGACATCTTCAAGGGGAGCCTGTTGAAAAGTAGCAGTGAGCCTGCAATTCTCAAGGCCAGGGGTGCTTATCTCAAAGAAAAGTCCATAGGTGTTTCCAACCACTGCAAAAACTTCATCAAGGGTAGTGTTTTCAAATACCATTTGTTGGGTTTTCCATGACAAAATATTGGGATCATCATGAGAAGTTACCCTTATGGTTTCTTCTTTCCTGAAGTATTCAGCCTTTTCTCCCTTGTTTACCTGTATGGTTTGTTTATCCGGGGTTATCATGGCTACTTTTCCGGTGGCCACGTAAATCCTTACCGTGCTTTGGTCATCCGGTGCATCAACAGAGAAAGATGTACCCAGAACCTTTATTTGAACCCCCTGGGCATCTATAATAAATGTGCTTTTATCCACATGAGCAACTTCAAAAAATGCTTCTCCGGATAAGGATACCCTTCTTTCATCCCCTCTGAATCTGCCCGGAAAAGTGATGGATGCACCTTTTTTAAGGGTTACCATCGTGCCATCAGCAAGTATTTGCTCTAAAGTTTGATGGTCAGCCACCAATGTTCTTTCTCTGAATTGTGTAAAGTGATACACCCAGTAAATACCGGCAATGAGCAACAATACAGCAGCAGCCATTTGCCAGACCCTTGCAAAACTTCTTTTGGGGTACATTGGGATTGATGCAGGCTCATTCTTTGTCTCTTTGATTTGAGCAGCAATTTTTCCCCAGGCTTCCTTTTTGTTATAATAGCGGCCCCGTGCTGACAGCATTCTCCAGTTTTTCCTGATTTCAGCAAATTCCTTTCGCTTCTCAATATCATTCTTTACCCACGATTCAAGCAGCTCAACCTCCTGCGGGGTTGCACTGCCTGAGAGGTATTTTGCTGCCAGGCTTTCAAAATCGATATGTGGGCCAAATTCTTTCATTGATTTCCATTCCTTATACACACAAAAGGATGTTTACCCTTACGGGCATTGTCTTTTTATTGTAAAAAAAATCTTTTTTTCATAATCTAATTATCATGGTTCTTTCAAATTATTTCAATCCCAGGTAGCCGCAGATCATCAACCACAACCATACATCCTTCAGCTCTTCTTTAAGTATTTTAAGGGCTTTTGACATTTGTGCTTCCACAGTTTTCTGAGAAATATTAAGTCTCTGGGCTACCTCCTTGTATTTCAACTCTTCAAAGCGACAAAGCATAAAAACTTCTCTGCATTTTTCAGGCAATTTATCAAGGGCCTGATTTATCTGGCGGGCAAGATCAGATTCAGCAGGCAGGTCTCTTTCCGGCACAGCTATTTCCAGTTCCAGCTCCACATCAAGATAATAACTTCTGAATTTTTTGTTATCACGGATGTAATTAAGGCAGCGGTTTTTTACCGACGTGTATAAATAGCTCTTAATGTTCTTCTTGGCATCCATGGTACTTCGTTGATCCCACAGGTTGATAAAAACCTGCTGAACGATTTCTTCGGCACTTTCATGATCATTCAGGTATCCGGATGCAAAATGGCAAAGGGGGTGGTAAAACTTTTCAAAAACCTCTTCAAGGTCTCTTTCATCAAATGCCTTGTATGCGTTTTCTGCTGCCAATCGGGATTGTTTTTT
>SLIL01000064.1 GCA_007135645.1 Bacteroidales bacterium | reverse complement strand
CTTCTGCTTCATCCGATTCCAGGTCACCACTCCATCCGGCAAATTCCCAGCCTTCATCTGCAACAGCAAACAGGCCAAAGAAGGTGCCTTCATCCACGGTCAACGGTTCCGTGTAGGGCTCGCCTTCCACTTCCACCGCGCCGCTTCCAACAATAGTAATGGTAAGGGTGAATTGCTCAGGCTCGGGTATTTCGGTAAAAGTGGCCGTGATAGTTTTGTCACTGTCCATCAGAATAGCATCTTCTGCTTCGTCCGATTCCAGGTCACCGCTCCAGCCGGCAAACTCCCAGCCTTCAGCAGCGACTGCACTCAGAGATATCTGGGTTCCTTCTTCAAACACAATCGGTTCAATATAAGCCTCCTCTTCCACGAGCACACTTCCTTCGCCATTAATAAGGATGGTAAGAGTAAAATCTTCCAGGGGATCTGGCAGTACCTCCATCAAAGCAGTGGCCACACCCGGGCATTCGTGCTCATTGATCACTGTGTAAGTAAGTTCATGGTTCCCGGCACCTGCCACATCGGGATGAAACACCCCATCCACTACTCCAGGCCCGCCATACACTCCTCCTTCGGGCAGTCCACCGGTTAATGGTACAGGATCATCCCAGGTATGCAGTGGGTCATGTTCCCAGTCCCATGCAACCTCGGATACCGGAAGCACTTCAAATTCAATAATTTCAGATAAAGCCACCGGATCCTCCACGCATTCAAAGGAGGAGATAACTTCCACCCAGACTTCATCGCCATGCTGGGGTACCAGTGTAAATTGCGAGCTGTTTTCCCCAACATCATCCCCATTAAGTTTCCACTGATAAACAGGTTCGTTACCCTGGTTCTGGGCAATGGCAGTAAGCACAACCTCAGTGCCTTCACAAACCTCCAGATCCACTTCCTGGATCTCAACGCTTACTTCCAGTAAAGGAGATACCTCTATCTCAAACTGACAGACCTGTTCGAGATATTGATAGGTTATGGTGTGCACTCCAACACCGGCTGCCTGCGGATCGAACACATCATCCGTTACCCCGGGCCCTGAATAGGTGGCCCCATCCATGATATCAGGAAGCTGGAAGGGATCATCATCAATACAAACTATCATATCTTCAGGACATTCAAGTTCTTCCTCTTCTGTAATGGTATCAAAATGGAAAGGACCTGCCCAGTTGCTCAACACCTCATCTTCGCAATGTGCCCTCACATAAAACAGATATTCTGTATTGATTTCAAGATCAGGAATAACATGGGGATTCCCGATCCCTACGTGCGTAGGTGTACCGGTAAACTCCAACCCTTGCTCCAGCAGTTCAACATCAAAGAAAGAAGCATCGCTGCTCCAGCTGAGCTCTGCAACTGTGCCTTCAACCAATGCATCCAGATTAACAGGCCGGGGACAATCAGAAGATTGCTGCACTACGATATGATCCAGCACTATGGGTTCACCAAAGAAGTTTTGTCCCAGAAATCTTATCTGATAGGTTGATCCGGCACCTGGCAATTCAATGGTTTTCTGAGTCCATTCTGGCTCCGGCGTAGTTTCCTGGAGTATAACCTCCCACGATTCATCGGGCGATTCACGATAAAATAACCACAAACTGTTTACATTTTCTTCTGCTGATTCAGGCATAGCGTACCAGAAGCTAAGTGTAGCTCCCTCTTCATAAACATTCATCAGGGGACTTACCAGTGAAGCACTGGATAACCAGGAAGTTCCGGTGGGATCAAACAAGGCATTAGTCTCGCCTTCATAGGCACTCTCAATGCTTCCGTTGGGCAGGCTTCCCTGCTGGAATGTCCACTCAAATGGACCGGTAAAAGTCCAGAGATCACGAGTTGGAGAGTCCTCCTCAAAGGTTTCGGTAAACTCCTCAAAATCAAGTATGGGATAGATCTCCACATTGTCAATATGCCAGTTATTAAAATTGTAGTGATTTCCTTCGGAAACAAATGCAATAAACATTGAGGATGCATTTATATCCTCCAGTTTCAGAAAAACCTGAGCTGCATCAAAATCACCATCTCCCACATCATGCTCCCAACCGGGAATATCCGCCCATTCCTGTCCTTCGATTTTATACTGAACTTTAAATACGGGGTTTTCATCAAATCCGTAATCTCCGCTATCTATCATTGTTCTAAAAAGCAACCCAATTCCGTAAAACCCCTGCGTATTAATTTCCGGCATGATCAATCTGGTTGTGCCTTCGGTATTATTCCAGTAAAGTACCATTTCCGGTGCATCGCCACCCGCATCGTCACTTTCCCAGACAACCCAGTCATGGGCAAGTTCCGTAACCCCGTCTTCGGTAACTTCCTGTATCCATGCAGCAGGCCAGCATCCATTCTGGAAATCTTCGCTAAAAGGCAATGAGGCAGGCTGATCAAACAGGGTATGAAACTCAAAGGGACCGTGCCAGAAACTTTCATCCCCTTCACCACAATGGGCCTGTAAATAATAATGGTAACTTGTTCCAGGCTCAAGGTCAGTGAGCGTATAGGGATTGGATGGCACTTCGGTAACCAGAGTCCCTGATCCTCGCTCAAAGCCACAGGGCCCGTATTCCAGGTTCCAGCTAAGCGGCTCACCCGCCTGGTTCCAGAAAAGATCGGCAGTGGTGGCGGTAAAGTTTTCGGAGAATCCCCCCCTTGGGGTAAAGCAGGTTGGAATTTCTACCTGTACATCATCCACCGACCAGTATTCGTAAGCCATGTGATTGCCCTGAATAGTGAAGGCAATATAGGTTTCTTCTCCTACATTTCTGAAAATCGGCATGGTCACTTCCATAGGTTCATTGGGAGTGCCCCACACGGGCAATGACCAATACGGCTCATCATGCCAGCTGCAGCAGGAATTGATATGGCTGCTCTGGATCTTTAGAATTGCCTCAACAGATGCATTTGTCTTCTTTTTGGTGCGGAAGCTAAGGATCAGCTCGTCGTGGCCTTCATTGTAAAAGGGAGGCAAAATCAACCTGGACGTTCCATTATATACCATTGGTTGTGCCCTGGCTTCCCTTGGCTCACCGCCAGCATGGCTGGTATTGGAGTTTAATATCCATAGTAAACTTCCGTATGTAAAGTTTTGCCAGCACAAGGGTCCTGTGGCAAAATCAAAGGACTCCGCATAAGGAAGGTTTACAGTGCCACAATCGGTCTCGAAGGACAAGCGGGCCGACCATACACTGTATGACCCTTCATCGCAAAGGGCCCGCACATAAAGTTCATATCTGTGGGCGGCATTCAACTGGTCTATGGTAACTGAAGCTTCCTGAATATCTGTTACTAAAGTTCCTTCCTCATGGGGATCGAAACCTCTTAAACCATAGATCACTTCCCATGCATCCTCATCCTGTGCCGGTTCCCAGGTTATGGTGGCACTATTGGAATGGATCTCTGTTGCGGTTATATGCATGGGCCTGCGACAGTCAGGAATATCGTCAATCAACAGATCATCGATGTAAAAACCCCTTCCGGAAGTATTAAAAAAAGCAAGATAGGGATGTAAATCATTAAATTCCTCTATGTACAATTCGTAAACATCCATACCCACACCTGGCTCAAGGGTTGCCAGCTCGGTAAAAGACTCCAGCTCGTAAGGACTGGCAAGCGATCCGATTTTAAGTGGTCCACCATGGGAAATTGCTTGCAACATAAAGGTAATGTACCACCCTTCAGAGGGAATTTCCAGCTGTGGGGAGATGAAGTACGCATGAGAACTTTCTGTACCATATATGTACATGCTGTTGGGTGGGCTGTAGACGAAGCCTGTGGTTGCCTGAACACCAAATTCATCTACAGGGTATCTATACCAGCAGTCGGGTATTTCGCCGGATTCTATCTGATCAAAATCTTCAGTAAGGGGGAGTGCATATTCCGGGCATAAGACAAATCCTTCGGGTTCCGTCCATGGGCTGAACTCTTCTTCATCGCAAATTGCCTGCAGGTAAAATTCATAGGCCACATTAGGTGAAAGCCCTTCCAGAATAAAGGGGTTTTCATCCACAAGGATGGATGTGCCTTCACCCTGCTCAAAGCCTACTTCGCCATACTCCAGGTTCCATTGGGTTTCTGTTCCCAGGGCATCCCAGGCCAGCAATGCAGCATGTCCACCTGAGCCGGGAAGTGTAATTGCACTCAGATTTGCCGGTGCCAGGCATACCCCTGCAAATTCACGGGCACCGGGATCAGGAGAGGAACTGCGGGGATTGCCTTCGAAATCAACAGACACCCACTCCAGCAGATCAGCCCCAATACCGCTGATGTTGTTGTTTTGAGGCAGCAACGCCAGGGACGACGTGGTGGAGAAAAATGGATCAACAGCCATACTGTTCAGGTCGAACCCGGCTTCTTCCTGCCAGCCTTCCAGAGTGGTAAAAGGGGCAGCGCCGCTAAAGCCGATGAAGTTATTTGTCCCTGCAGTAGATGCCATGTGCAGGACATTGTTATCTGATATTCGATCAGCATGGATGCCTGAAAAATACAGACAATACTTTGGCGTTGCTTGCCCTCCGGTAACCGAAATAATATTATTTCTGATATCAACTGAGTTCCCTGTATGATAAATACCATAAATCCTTCTCATGGTCCCACCAGAATATCCCTGATAATCCATGGAAACGGTGTTATGATAGATCAGTGTGTTGCTTCCATGAGAATGTATCCCGGTTTGGTTATGATTCATATATTCAAACCCATAGATCAGGTTGTTGGCAACCACAAGGGGGTTTTCGGGAGTGCCATAAGTAGCATTATAAAGGTTTATTCCAAAGACAGGCACACTTAGATTGGTGGTTGCACTGCCTGCAAAACCAAACAGCTCATTGCGCTCAATGCGTGTACCTGCCATGTTGCTCAATGCTATGATCATTGATAAACTTGATCCCATATCACGATCCCCGGTACGATAAACCCTGTTGCCTGAAATTTCGCTAAAACGAATCTCTGAAACGGAAATTCCTGAACCTAAAAAATCCTTGACGTCATTATTAATAAAAGTAACGCTCGCAACATCATTCGAATTACTGGGGCCTCGCATTGAGGCTCCGATAAACCCTCCTGAAAAGGTGCAACCATCCACCAGTAAATTGGATGCATTAAGGCCATGAAATATATGAGAAGTATGAGATCCACTTACCACAAACGGAATGAAGTTATTGGAGGAGGAAGTTTGGTTAGCTTCAAAATAGCAGTTGAAAAAACTGTTGTTATCAGCCTGATTTATCAGATGCACACCATACCCATACTCTCCGGATTCAGCACCAAGTGCCTTCACCGTTAGGTCTTCGAAAATAAAAAACCTGGCTCCGTCCAGTTTTAAGGTTGCTCTCTGGTCGTTCTGTGTAGACAGATATTCAAGGATATTGCCGTTTCCTCTTATGGTTATGGTATTGGTCATGCTGGCTCCCGGTATATGCGACAATATAACCTGCTCATTGTATGGGCCGGTATTCTCCACCACACCTACCTCCACAGGGCCATCCAGTCCACCTGAGAAAAGATACATTTTCATATCGGAAAAACTGTTGAAATTGTTGCCTGCAGTGGGCTCGTTCTGGTTGATGGTATAGTTTCCCGATATGGGATCCACAATGGTGGTAAATGCAATGGCCCTTGACCATTCGCCGCCATGCTCATCACACACTGCCTGAAGCCTCACTTCATAATCTGTTAAAAAGCTCAACCCGGTGAGGGTGTAGGGATAGTCATCTATTGCGGTAATGAGCGTTCCCTCCGTGTCGGGATCAAAGCCTGGCTCTCCGTATTTCATGTTCCATAATTCCAGGCCACCATACTGCTCCCAGCTGATCTCTGCTGAAGAGCCCAGGATATTATCAACTGCCAGGTTAAGGGGAGGAGGACAGTCAGAAACTTCTTCCAGGAATATATCGTCGATGGTCAACACAGCAAAAGTGGACTCAAAACCCTTTACTCCAATGTAATAAATGCCTTCTGCCGGAACTTCAAAATAGCCCTCTTTCAACTGATAATCTCCATCTACCACTGTTGCTTCCGCCACCGCTTCAATATCCATGGCTTCGTCCTGCGGTTCTACGCCTAACCAGATGGCAACGTCTGCATTATCAGGATTGGAAGTTGACTGTCTGGCATAAACCCCGGCCCTGTAGATCTGGTCTTGTTGCAGATGTATGGGTTTGAATATCCAGCGGTTGGTGAAGCCGCTGTTTATGCTTGCACTCCACTCTCCTGTATGGGGTTCCTGATTGGCATTAGTCTGATTGTGCCTTGCCCGGAATTGTCCTCCTGAACCGGGCTGCAGCCATCCTGCAATGGGTTCATTGTCGGTGTTTCCTTCTTCAAATCCTTCGTAAAGAGGCGGTACACCAAATGTTTGAAACAGCAAAGGTTGCGACCACTCACCTGAAGTTCCGCTACAAACAGACCGTGCATAAACTTCATACCAGGATAGTGGATTAAGCCCGGACAACGATAAGGGTAAATCATCAACGTTTTCAATGAGAGTCCCTTCCGTTTCTATGTCAAACCCGGCGGGGCCGTATTTTATATCCCACAACTCATAGCCAGGCAGAAAACTCCAGTAAATATATGCCGTCGTACTCATGATATCCTGGGCGTTCAGCATGGTTGGAGGTACACAATCAGGTGCGGTGGTGATTTCAATGTCATCAATGGTAAGATATACACTGTTGGCATTGGCAAAGCCGCCAATACCAAGGTGATACAATCCATCCTCTTCCGGTATGAAATACCCTTCTATCAATGCGTAATCACCATGGATTACCGGGGTTTCAAGAACAATCGGGTTTACCATTCCGGCTATGGTGGCTGTTTCACCGTAACTTACCGAAATGGATGCCGCATCAGGATTGGAGGTATTCTGGCGGGCATACATGGTGAAGTGGTAGGTTTGTTCTGCTGTAAATTCAATGGCTTTAAACATCCATCGGGTGCTGTTGCCTCTGAGGCTGGCGCTCCATTCACCCGTGTGGGGTGACTGGTTGTGGGATGTCTGATTGTTGTGTGCCCGCCAGTTGGCGCCGGTGCCGGCCTGTATCCATCCCACAAGGTTGGAGTTGTTGCTCTGTCCCACCTCAAAGCCTTCTGCAAAAGGAACTATGCCATGTGTTGTGGCATCCGAATTACGGAAGGCGGTAGAGTAGGTCGTTCCGGCTACTGACCAGCAGCGGTAAAAGTAGGTTTGTCCGGGGTTCAACCCGGTGTGGCTTTCCATATCTTCAATATCTCCTGTAAACACTACGGTTCCCCCACCCTCTATTTCATCTCCTGCTTCATAGGAACCTGAAGGGTTGCCAAAGGAGTTGGAAGTATTCCAGGCAATTAGTACAGGATATGCTGACTCTACCGAGAAATCTATCTGGGTGGATCCTGCAGTTGCAGCTGCAAAGGATGAAGGCCCATTGGGAACGGTATGCACTGAGCCACTGAGAGGGTTCTCTGTTACATACATTGATCCACCGGAGCAATAAGAGTTCATGGAGAAAACAAAAAAGTGGTATTCCACCCCCTGTGTAAGCCCTGTGGCACTGAAAGAAGGGTTCGCCTCCGTATAGATCACCACGGCATTGCCCAGCTCATCGCCCACACCATAGGTAATGCCGTTCTGGGGAAGTTCAGTGAGTTCATCGCTTAAAGAGCGTAAAACAAGATAGCTGTCAGCACCATCCGAAGGGGTAAACGAACCATCGGTACGACTGGTGTTTACCGGATTTAAAACCAGGTCTGTGGGTTGCCCAACAGGCGAAGTGCAAGGATCGGGAGGCGTAAAGGTAAAGGTAAGGCCTGTTTCCGGATACACGGTATTGCGAAACCGGCAGGTATTACCGTTACTGGTGCCTTGTGTTGTGGCGGTCCAGTCGGTAATGGTAGTACGGTTATTGAAATCACTACTGGACCGCCCGCGCATACCAACCTGTATGGCAAAGGAGTTGGACGCATAATCGGTAGTTACATCGCCATAGACAAACCTAATAACCCCGGTAGACGGATCCAGCCAGAGTTGAACATTAATGATGTCTGAAGCAGTTGAAGAGCTCTGGCGCCGCAGATCCTGCCATTGCACCACAATTTCACCTTCCACATCCGTATGATAAGAAACTTTAGGTGTGCCTGAACCTGCATTCATAAGCCGCTGCCCTCCAAAGGGAGCCAATGCCGCATGGTATCCGGCGTTGTTGGATATGGGTTGATATAAAGTAGCTGCCGGGGCAGCCCCTCCAAAGGTAACAAAGCCATTGCTGGAAACCGACATGCTGGTCTGCTCTGCCCCTGCAATGGGGAAAGCCGGTATTTCGATGGTGGCTATGGCATTGTCAAAACTCTCTGACCATAAAACGTTTTCTGTTTCCGTATCCAGGGGAGTGTAAACCCCTTCAGAACTTTCAAATTCGTATGATACGACAGGCTGTGACTTCAGAGAAGTCATTGCTGCTATCAAAAAAACGGCTGACAAAACAATGCTTTTCCCAAGGCACCTGTCTGCAGTAAGCAAATCGCTGTTGGTAAGGATCTTTTTCATTTCTCAAAGGGATTTTGGTGGGTATATGGTTTTGCTATGATTTTCCCAACAAATGTAAAATCACAAATGAGAGTTCCATAATTTTGGATATAGACAAAATATAGACAGGTGAAAGAATTATTTGTAACGTTATGATAAAGAAGCTGCTGCAAAAAATCGAGAGTTTTTTGCAGCAGCAGTTGTATCAGGATTAAAAAAACTGTTCAGGTATAATTTTTTGCAGATATACTAATGCTTAATCACCCTGAAGGTGTGCATCACTCCTGAAACATCAATAACCCGAAGCAGATAAACGCCCCTTTCCATTCCGGAGGCAGGGATG
>SLIL01000122.1 GCA_007135645.1 Bacteroidales bacterium | reverse complement strand
CTGTGCGAACGGCCCAGGCTGTATGTCCCGGCCAGCAGATCGTACATCTTAAGCCCAACCGTAAATTTCAGCTCGTCAAACCAGCCAAAGGTGGGGATAACAAAAGCCTGATTTTTGGTAAGATGGGGCGCATTGCGCAGCAATCGGCCACGCTCAACGCAAGCCTCTCTCACAAGGGCTACATCCCCCTGGGCAAGGTATCTTACTCCACCATGCAGGAGCTTGGTGCTTTTGCTGGAGGTGGATTTGGTAAAGTCAGACTTTTCCAGAAGCAAGGTTGTGTATCCCCTTGTGGAAGCCTCCAGGGCAATCCCAACACCAGTAGCACCTCCACCTATTACAATGAAATCGTACTCGCCGGTAAACTCTTCTACTTGTTTTAAAATTTTGTCGCGTTGCATCATGTTTGTGAATTTGGGTTTTTGGATTTTCGAACTGTACTCTCACTCAATTTGCGAACAATTTGAAATTATTCACGATGCAATATTACGACAAATAAAATTAATACGCAAGCTTTTGAAACTTTTTAGTTTCGTTTTCTTTCTTTTTTGTTTAATTTTAATTTAGACTAAATCTTAATAGTATCGCAATCACCTGATTTAATGTTCTTTTACAGCTATTACTTTAACGAAACAGAATAGAACAAAATCATTTTTTTATTTCGAAATAATTGTGTAGGTTTGACAACAAATTTAACAACCCATGGCACTGAATATAGCGGAAAGACACCAGTATATCCTCGAAAAGCTTAAAACACACGGTCATGTGAGCGTGCTGGAATTAAGCAAGGAGCTGAACGTATCAGCCGTAACCATTCGTAAGGATTTGAAACTTCTGGAAGACCGAAAGCTTTTGTATCGTACCCATGGCAGTGCAACGCCACAAGATCCCTATATTGCTGACCGGCATGTGAACGAGAAAGAAAAGATCCAGGTGGAACAGAAAAAACGGATCGCCCGCAAGGCAGCTTCACTCATAGAACCTTATGACAGCATCATCCTGGCATCGGGCACCACCATTAACGAACTGAGCCGGCAAATCCACGCTAAAGAAGGAATTTCGGTTATTACCTCTTCCATGATCGCGGCACAAAACCTTATCATGAATCCGGGCATCGAAGTGATCCAACTGGGTGGAATCGTAAGGAAAAGCTCCTCCTCCATCGTTGGCCCCCATGCAGAAAATATGCTCAAAGGATTCAACAGCAACAGGCTGTTCCTGGGCGTAGATGGCATAGACCCCGACTATGGCCTTACCACCACCAATGCTATGGAAGCCTCACTGAACCAGGTAATGATTGAAGCAGCCACCAAAGTTATCGTACTGGCCGATTCCTCTAAGTTCGGACGAAGGGGATTTGGCCGAATCTGCGGGCTGGAGCGTGTGGACATGATCATCACAGATTCCGGGACACCACAAAACCTTATTGCCCGGTGCAGGGAAAAGGGGGTGGAGGTGGTGGTGGTTTAGTATTTTAACTTGAAAAGAAAGTATGTCTTTCGGATGAAGAATCATGAACGCGGATTACACGGATCAGACGGATTTACACGGATTTTATTTTATTGCAATTATCCAAATTCTAATAACGATACTCTGGAAATATAATGCAACCAACAACCCAGGCGCGTAGCGCTGAAATTATGGTAAAAAGCTAACACAAACTCCGACACCTTAGGCGCATAGCGCTGACATCAACGTTTTAGGCTTAACCATAAAACCTAATAGCCGTAAGAAAGTATACACAGACAAAACCACCCACACCCCAAAACTATGACCCTGACCATTTTCTCAGACGACCACTATATGGGCGAAGCGCTGAAAGAAGCCCGCAAAGCCATGGAAGCAGACGAGGTGCCTGTGGGCGCGGTGATCGTTTGCGACAACGTGATCATTGCCCGGGCACATAACCTTACCGAACGGCTCAATGATGTAACGGCCCATGCCGAAATGCAGGCATTTACTGCGGCAGCAGAATACCTGGGCGGCAAATACCTGAAAGAGTGCACACTGTATGTTACCCTGGAACCTTGTGTAATGTGCGCCGGTGCCGCGCAATGGGCCCAACTGGGGAAAATCGTGGTGGGCGCCATGGACGAAAAAAGGGGTTTCAGCCAATATGCCCATAACATCCTACACCCCAAAACAAAACTTGTGACCGGGGTGCGTGCAGAAGAGTCGGTAAGGCTGTTAACCGATTTTTTCCAAAAAAAAAGATAGGTTAAGCTGAGCAATTTCCTGATTAACTTGTTGTGGTTTACATAGAAGAATAGCATAGGACCCTAAACCTATCAGGATGAAAGCCAAAACAGAACAATCGGTATTTGCAAAAGACACCATCAAAGGGCTCACCTCAACAAATAAATATTTACTACCAAAGTATTTTTATAACAAAAAGGGTAGCATGATCTTCCAGGAGATCATGGGCATGCCTGAATACTATCTTACAGGCTGTGAATTCAACATCTTTAAACAACAATCGGCATCAATCTGCAAGTCTGTAATACCCAAAAAATATCCTTTTGAACTTATTGAGCTGGGACCCGGCGATGGCAAGAAATCGAAAATACTCCTGAAAACACTTTCCGAAATCAACCTGAATTTTACTTATTTGCCGGTAGACATATCCAGGCATGCACTCAACGAATTAAGTCATTCTCTCAACAAAGAAATTCCTGGTATCAGCATAAGGGAAAAGGTTGGTGATTTTTTTCGCATCATGCAGGAGCTTGCAAGGGAGAATGGGATGAGTAAAATAATTCTTTTTCTTGGGAGCAACATAGGCAATTTCCTACCTGAAGAAATGGACAGTTTCCTTTCGCTCCTTGCAGGGTTATCATCCCCTGGAGACAAAGCTCTTATCGGGTTTGACAAGAAAAAAGACCCTGAAGTGATCATGAACGCCTATAACGATCCCCATGGGCATACCAGTCATTTTAACCTGAACCACCTCGTAAGGATCAATGAAGAACTGAATGCAGATTTCAACATCAGCAATTTTAAGCATCACACCAGTTATAACCCCGTTACAGGTGCTGTAAAAAGTTACCTGGTAAGCACCAGGGATCAATCTGTTTTTATTGAAGATCTGAATACAACCATTGAATTCAAAAAATGGGAACCCATTTTTATGGAACTTTCCCAAAAATTTAACGACCATGACATCCAGGCCCTGGCAAATCGCTTTGGTTTTGAAGTAGAGAAAAACTTTACTGATGAAAACAATTACTTTACAGACAGTCTCTGGATCAAAAAATAGCAAGTAAAAAAGAATTAAAAATGAGTCCACTCTGAAAAGTCAATTATCCACAGATTACACATATCTAAACAGATTCTAAGTTCTAATAGTCAAGCAGTTTGAAAACATAAATTTTCACAGATTTACCGTAAACAAGTTTTCGGAGTGGGCTCAAAAATTAATTATCCACAAAAAAATCAGAAATATGCAAGCAATATGGAATGATCAGGTTATCGCCCAAAGCAACCAGACGGTTGTAGTAGAAGGGAACCACTATTTTCCTGAAGAAAGCATTAAAAAAGCATTTTTCACTTCCAGCAACCATACTACCATTTGCCCCTGGAAAGGGACGGCACACTATTACCACATCGAAGTAAAGGGCAAAACCAACAACAATGCAGCATGGTATTATCCCGAGCCCAAAGAGGCTGCAAGCCAGATCAAAGGGCGTGTAGCGTTCTGGAAAGGTGTTGAAATTTCAAACGACTAACCCCATTATGGTATTAATTAGTGCGCGATTATAAAACCAGGCTTTACAAGAACCTGAAAAGAAAAAACTTATGCAGAAAGATTTACTGGAGATCTCAACACAGCAACTTTTAAAGATGCTGAATAAAAACGATATTGCAATCATAGATACCAGACCTACTGAAGCCTACAATGGATGGCAGCTGTATAACGAACCCCGCGGAGGGCATATCAAAGGGGCACGCACACTGCCTGCAAAATGGGCTGAATATATAGACTGGATTGAGATTGTAAGAAATAAAGGGATTTTTCCCGATCAAAAAATAATTCTTTATGGTTATTCTGAAAAAGAAACAGGTGTGGTTGCCAATAGGTTTAAAGGTGCCGGCTACAATGAATTATACATCTACCGCGGGTTTCTGAAAGAGTGGTCTGCATCAGACAAATATCCCATGGAAAAGATGAAGCGCTACCGGAACCTGGTTTACCCGCAATGGCTCAAGATGCTCATATCAGGTGATAACCCGCCTTTATACAATAATGGAAAAAATTATGTGCTCTGTCATGCCCATTACCGAAACTATGGCGACTATCTGGAAGGGCATATTCCCGGGGCCATTGCCCTGGATACCTTATCGCTGGAGTCACCTGATACCTGGAACCGCCGTTCACCAGGGGAACTAAAAGCAGCCCTCGAGCATCATGGGATCACCTCCGAAACCACGGTGATCCTTTATGGCCGCTATTCATTCCCCAACAACGAAGACCCTTTTCCCGGAAGTGCCGCCGGGCAACTGGGGGCTATAAGGTGTGCACTTATCATGATGTATGCCGGAGTTAAAGACGTAAGAATTTTAAATGGTGGTATTGCATCCTGGGAAGCAGAGAACCTCCCCATTGAGAAGGATGAAATAAAGCCGAAATCTGTTAACGATTTTGGTGTAGATATTCCTGCGCAACCCCGTCTTATTGTCGACCTGGAAGAAGCAAAACAGCTGATTGACAGCCCTGAAGGAGATATTGTGTGCACCCGGAGCTGGCCGGAGTATATTGGCGAAGTGAGTGGCTATAACTATATTGAACAAACGGGAAGGATCCCGGGAGCTGTTTATGTAAATAACGGATCCGACGCCTACCACATGGAGAATTATCAGAACCTGGATTTTACTACCCGTGAATTCGGGGAGATTATCACCATGCTTACAGAGGCCGGACTGTCAGCTGACAAAAGACTTGCATTTTACTGTGGCACAGGTTGGCGCGGAAGTGAAGCCTTCTACAATGTATGGCTGCTGGGATGGCCTGATGTAGCCGTATTTGACGGCGGCTGGTTCGAATGGAGCAATGACCCCAAAAATCCTGTTGAATCAGGTATTCCCAAATAACAAAAATTTTTTTGGAAAAATGAGAGAACTCCACACTGCTACCATTATCCACAACAAACCCATAGCACCCGGAGCATGGCTGCTGAGTTTCAAAAGAACATTTGATTTTATTGCCGGACAGGTTATTGGCATCGCACTGGATCAACATACTGAACCCCGCCTTTACAGCATTGCCAGTGGGGAGAAACACCATGAAATATGGATACTCTACACGGTAAAACAGGACGGACTGCTCACCCCTCCCCTCTCACAGTTAAAAAGCGGGGATAAAATACGCATCACCCAGCCCTTTGGCAATTTTATCTGTAAAGAAAAAGAGGCGGTATGGATTGCCACGGGAACGGGCATTGCCCCCTTTGCTTCCATGTTTTTCTCAGGACAACACCAGGGCAAAACCCTCATTCAGGGGAGCCAGAGCATGGAAAGGATGTATTTCCATAAGCATTTCCAGAAGGAAATGGGCACCAGCTACCATCCTTGCTGCAGCCGTGAAACAACAGCAGGATGTTTCCATGGCAGGGTAACAGATTACCTGGAACAACAGCCTGGGATCAAAACCGGAATTCCTTATTATCTTTGTGGTATTGCCGAGATGGTGGTGGATGTGAGGGATATCCTCATTGCACGGGGCGTTCCTTTCAGCAACATCAACTCGGAGATCTTTTTTTAAATTTCAAGGACATTTTTTACATGCCATAAATTACTCAGAATGACGCCAAGCCCTCTTAAGAAAGAAGCTCTCTTTGGAAAAACCCTTGAAGAACTGCAACAAATTGCAAAAGAACTCGATATGCCCAAATTTACGGCCAGCCAATTGGCCGACTGGCTATACAAGAAGTTTGCCGGATCCATTGAGCAAATGAGCAATATTTCCAAAACCCACCGGGAGAAGCTTTCGGAAAAGTATGAAGTGGGGCTATCTGCCCCGGTAAAAGTGCAGACCTCGGTGGATGGTACAAAGAAATACCTGTACCGGTCGCACCTGGGTAAATTTATTGAAGCGGCTTATATCCCTGAAAGTAAGCGCAGCACTCTGTGTGTATCCTCACAGGTGGGCTGTAAAATGGGTTGCTTATTTTGCATGACAGGGAAACAAGGGTTTCAGGGGCAATTAAGTGCCGGTGAGATAGTGAACCAGATTTGCAGCCTGCCCGAGCGCGATGAGCTTACCAACATAGTTTACATGGGTATGGGAGAGCCTTTCGACAACCTGGAAGGGGTAATGAAAAGCCTTGAGATACTTACTGCAGACTGGGGCCTGGCCATGAGCCCCAAGAGGATCACCGTTTCCACCATTGGCATCATCCCGGCCATGAAAACCTTCCTTGAGAACAGTAATTGCCACCTGGCAGTGAGCCTCCACTCCCCTTTTGAAGAAGAACGCCGCAAACTTATGCCCATTGAAAATGTATATTCCCTGCCCGAGGTGTTAAAAACCATTCGTGAATTCCCCATGGGAAAGCAACGGCGCATATCTTTCGAATATATCGTATTTAAAAACCTTAATCATAGCAATAAGCATGTAAAAGAACTGGCCCGGATACTCAATGGCATCCGATGCCGCATCAATCTTCTATACTTTCACCCTATTCCTGACACTCCGCTTGAAGCACCATCTGACAATGTGATCCATCAATTCAAAGAAGCCCTGGAAGCCAAAGGCCTTACCACCACCATAAGAAAATCACGAGGACAGGATATTTATGCAGCTTGTGGTATGCTCTCCACCAAAGAGTTGCAAAAATCTCAAAAATAAAATTTCATTTTTGCGCACGACTGCAACCAAATAGTAAATATGGTATTTATCTGCAAAAAGTTTCCATATATTAATTACTAAAGTTTCGCAGTAAAATAAATGTCTGAAAAACAGGGATAAAAGAGAAAAAAAGTAGCATGACAACTTGGTTAATTCGCTAATAATTAGTAAATTAACCGTGTTAACCAAAACACGTTGTCATGCTACAAGGTAAAGATATTAAAAAGATTTCGGAATTAAAAACCGATTTTACCCCCCGGTGGTTTGAACCGGAATACATATTAAGTTCTTTGAAATGTTTTTCATTCTCGTCACTTTGCAAGAGCCTAAATCCAATCAAAATGAAGGGATACAGTTTTGAGTGTATTTTTTCTATTCTGATTAGCCTACCATTTGCTAGTATTGGTAATGTCAACCGATTAACCAATAGCGTTCTATCCAAACACGTAGAAGCTCAAAAGGATGTTTTTTACCGTTTTAAAAACAACAGCAAAATTGTTTGGCGCATGATCCTATTGTTATTTGCAGTAAAGTTTCGTAAACTGGTTGAGAACAATTGCAAGCAAGTTGCCGGGCCAAGGTGTCTTATAATAGACGACAGTGTTTTAGAAAAAACAGGTAAATATATTGAAAAAGTATCCCGTCTTTGGGATCATGTTACAAACAGTTACCTTCTTGGACTAAAGCTGTTGGTGGTGGGTTACTGGGATGGTACTTCATTTTATCCGTTAGACTTCTCTCTTCATAGGGAATCTGGCAAAAACAAGGAAAAACCATACGGACTAAAAAAGAAAGAATATCGCAAACAATACCGCAAAACCACACGTAAATCAGGCACACATTCTCATCTTAGAGCAAAAGAAGCAGATAGTAAAAAGACAGATAGTGCTATAAATATGATCCGTAGAGCTATAAGCCAAGGCTTCAAGGTTGATTACCTACTTATGGATAGCTGGTTTACTTGTGATGCCTTCATAGAACTTGTGAAAAGCTTTAAAACCCAAGCAGTGCACCTAATAGGAATGTACAGCAAATGCAAAACAAAATTTGGTTTTTCTAATGATATGTACACTTATAGCCAGATTAACAACCTATTGGGAAAATCCAAACGATGCAGAAAGCTACGGCTTTATTACAAGGAGACCATTGTCGAATATAATGATATCAAAGTGAAATTGTTTTTCTCCAAACAGGGTAAAAATGGAAAATGGAAAGTATTTCTAACCACCGATACCAGGTTAGGCTTTCTAAAGATGATTGAGATCTACCAGATACGTTGGACAATTGAGGTGTTTTTCAAAGAAGCAAAGCAGCTTTTGGGTCTGGGTAAATGTCAATCAAAAGACTTTGATGCCCAAATAGCAGATACAACCATAATCTTGATTCAGTATCTTTTGTTAACTCTACAATATAGATTTGAACACTATGAATCCAAAGGGGCGTTGTTTGATCAGATAAAGCAAGAAGTGTTGCGGCATCGCCTGGATCAGCGGCTATGGGGCTTGTTTATCGAGCTGCTAAATATTATTG
Source organism: Bacteroidales bacterium (assembly GCA_007135645.1). GTDB lineage: Bacteria > Bacteroidota > Bacteroidia > Bacteroidales > UBA7960 > SKVR01. The sequence goes on along the minus strand of SLIL01000122.1, from coordinate 514 downwards.
AAATCCTTTTTAATTCAAATATTGACGAAAATGAAATCCTTGAAAAAATATTCTCCAGTGAGAAAGCTTGTGCCTTACTTAGTAAAGTATTAACCGACGAGGCCAATATTGGTCACGCAGCATAAATTCAAGAAATGGAACTATACAAAAACCTATACAACAGATACATGCAAGCACTTATCATGTATTCTTTGCGCTGACTTTTAGCTTATTATATTAAGTGCGAAACTTTAGTATTTTATTATTTGCTGCAGACGTGCCGGGGAGGCACGTCTTTACAATACTGCTACCACGTTTAACCATTGCAATAAGCTTAATCCCTTATGGTTCAATCCTGGAACAAATAGCCAGGCATCTTGCATTAATGGCATGTTGAATTACCGTGAGGCATATCGTATACCGATTCCATTTAGTGACTCTTCAACCATAATTTGTTTTTATGTTAAAAATTATTGGCCAACCACTTTATAAGTGTTAAAATATTTGCGAGGCCAAAATGCATGCGCTATTTTTT
>SLIL01000047.1 GCA_007135645.1 Bacteroidales bacterium | reverse complement strand
GTAAAATTTTTACATATGCATAAACCTGTAATTTTAGTTACCAATGATGATGGCATCATGGCACCGGGCATCCGCAACCTGATCTCGTACATGCTGGAGATAGGAGAAGTGGTGGTGGTTGCTCCCGATAAGGGACAAAGTGCAATGGGCCATGCGGTTACCATAACTCAACCCCTAAGGCTGGAGAAGCTCGAAACCGACGGAGATCATAAAGAGTTCAGCTGTTCGGGTACACCCGTTGATTGTGTTAAACTTGCCGTAAACAAGGTACTCCATCGCAAACCCGATATCCTGGTTTCCGGGATCAACCATGGAAGCAATTCATCCATCAATGTGATTTACAGCGGCACCATGTCAGCAGCCATAGAAGGGGCCATGGAAGGGATACCCAGCATTGGGTTTTCTTTGCTCGACTACAGCCTTGATGCTGATTTTCTGCCTGCCCGCAAATACATTCAGCAAATTGTGAGAAACACCTTGAAGCATGGTTTGCCAAATGGAAACTGCCTTAATGTAAATATCCCGGCAGTGGAGGAGTCAAAAATCAGGGGAGTAAAGGTTTGCAGGCAGGCCAATGCCAACTGGCGCGAAGAATTTGATCATCGCAAAGACCCCCGTGGCAAAGACTACTACTGGCTCACAGGAAAATTTCAGCTGCATGAAGATGTGGATGATACCGATGAATGGGCACTGGCCAATAATTACATTTCAGTGGTTCCCATTCAATACGATTTTACTGCTCACAAGCTCATTACCGAACTGAAAAAATGGGATTTTAATGCTTAAAAAAGACAACTGGATCCTGGGTATTGCCATGGGTATACTGTTACCCATGGTGATTTATCTGCTGGTCTATGCGGCAATGAACCGTTGGGGCACCATTGACCAGACACTGGGGATCTATTACATCAAAGAATCAACCATGCAGCTGGCCGGCATATTTGCCAACATGTTTATTTTCCGCTACTATATGGTTAATCTTAAGTACGACAAAACCGGCCGGGGAATTTTGCTGGCAACATTTATATATGCCGGGGTATTCGTGTATTTGCATGTCTGGTAATTTTGCCTATGAAGTATTATATTATTGCCGGTGAAGCTTCCGGGGACCTCCATGGCTCCAACCTGATCAAAGAGATCAGAAAGAAAGATCCCGGGGCTGAGATCAGGGCCTGGGGGGGTGATCTCATGAAAAATGAAGGGGCCGTGCTCGTTAAGCATATCAATGAACTGGCATTCATGGGATTTGTGGAGGTGATAAAAAATATCCGCACTATTTTCTCCAATATCCGGACCTGCAAAAACGACATTCTGAGCTTTAAGCCTGATGTGGTGATCTTTATTGATTATCCTGGTTTCAATCTTCGTATTGCGGAATTCTGCAAGCAGAACAACCTGCGCACGGTATATTACATTTCGCCCCAGGTTTGGGCATGGCACAAATCGAGGGTAAAAAAGATCAGGCGTGATATTGACAAAATGCTTGTGATTTTGCCCTTTGAGAAAGAATTCTACAAAAAATACAACTACGAAGTTGATTTTGTGGGCCATCCCCTGCTGGATGCCCTGAAACAACTCACCGGGGAGAAGGATGTTGCCTTATTCAGGGAAAGGCACCAGTTGCCTGAAAAAAAGATCATAGCCCTGCTGCCGGGAAGCAGAAAGCAGGAAATTGCGTCCATGTTGCCGGTAATGGCCCGGACTGCAAGCCTTTTTCCGCAATACCAGTTTGTAATTGCTGCAACAAATGCGCATACAGCAGAGTATTACAAAAGCTTTATCCCCGGCAATACCCATATCCCCATCATTTATGGAGAAACCTATTCCGTCATTCAGCATGCTGATGCCGCACTGGTAACATCGGGCACCGCAACCCTTGAAACAGCACTGATCGGGACTCCCCAGGCAGTATGCTACAAAGCCGGCTTCTTCTCTTATCATATAGCCAAATGGCTTGTGGACCTTGATTTTATTTCGCTGGTAAACCTGATCATGGGCAAGGAAGTGGTAAAAGAGCTGATTCAGAATGATCTGAACGTAAAGCAGCTTTCTGCTGAACTGGTCAGGATCACCGAAAACAAGGAAGTTCGTCAGGAGCTTGCTGAAAATTATAAAATACTGCGTGAGAAATCGGGAGGAAGCGGAGCATCGGAAAATGCTGCACATATCATCTGTTCATTTTTAAAAGAATAACATTCTCATGCCCAGGAATATAGTGATATACTGGTTGTTGTTTGCAATGCACCTGGGGCTGCATGCATCCACCATTCCCAGCCATGTTGATATCGGTATATTCAGTGGCCAGAACCTGCGCAAATTTTCCTTTGTGCCCCTAACAGGACGCTACATCATTTGCGACCCTGACCACAAGAAAGTTACAGAACTGAAGCCCTTTAGCAGCATCATCGTGCAGCGGCAAAACAACGGCTTTACGATTTTTCAGGATGATTCGGTGATCTACACCGGGAGCGATATAACCCTTCAGGGTGGTGCTTTTAATAATTCATTCCTGCTGGTTCCCATGGACAGGAATACAGAGCCACGCATGTACGATGGAGACCTTACCATTTCCTTTTCTGACCGCAGATTGGGCCTGATTAACACTGCCCCCTTTGAAAGCTATGTTGCCGGCACCGTCCAATGGGAATCAGGCCATAACAGGCACGAGGAGTTTTACAAGGTGCAGGCTGTCATTATTCGCACCTATGCCTTAAGCAACCTGCAAAGACATCGGAGACAGGGGTTTCACCTTTGTGATCAGGTACACTGCCAGGCATATTACGGGAAAAGCATCAACCCCAATATCCTGGAAGCGGTAAAAGCAACCCGTGGCATGGTGGTTACCGATCACAACAACAAGCTTATCAATACCGTTTATCATGCCAACTGTGGCGGACAAACCGTGAATTCTGAAGACCTCTGGCCTCATTCATACCCCTACCTGAGAAGCCGGAATGATATTTATTGCCGGAGCATGCCGGGAGCACAATGGGAACATTCCCTATCCATCGCTGATCTGCGCAGATACCTCTCCCATGCACATAACTTTCAACCCAATGCATCACAATGGAGGCATATTGAAACCCTGCGACAAAACACCAGGAAGCATCATATTGATCCTGAACGGAATATTCATCTCAGCGAAATACGGGATCATTTTGGCCTGCGGTCCACCTACTTTTCGGTGACCCCCCGAAATGACAGCCTGCACTTACAGGGACGAGGCTTCGGGCATGGGGTTGGGCTTTGCCAGGAAGGTGCCATGCAACGGGCCGAAAAGGGGTACAGCAAAGAGGAGATCCTCAGTTTCTACTACCTGGGAGCCAGGCTAACACAATGGGAACACCAACCCCTTTTCAGACAGGAAAAATAATCTTTTCTGTTGTTTTTTAGCCGTATTTTCACTATCTTCATCTTACCTCCCTGAAGATAAAAAGAAATTTGATCAATCTTTCAGGCTAAAAAGACAGCAAGTACCAACGTCTTCTTATCCGTTTCAAAAGTTCAATAATTATACAAGGCAGCTGAAACAGATGAACCATTTCTCTCACATACCCATGGTGAGGCTGATTTTACCTCTGCTGGCCGGAATAGTCATTTTCACGTATTCAGGGTATATTTTTACGCCTTCTCAGTTTCTGATTCCGATGCTATTCTTTCTGTCAGCCGCTTTGCTTATAAACCGCTATTGCCTTCCTCATTTCCATCTTGGATTCATCTATGGGCTTCATGTAAATATTCTTTTGGTTTTTGCAGGTTACATGCTGGCCCAGGGACATCATGAGCTGAACAAGCCAGGCCACTTCTCTACCTACCTGGAAGAAAATGCCATGATGCGCATCCGTTTAACTGAGCCGGTGGAGGAAAAAACCAATTCCTACCAGGTTATCGGGCGTGTTACCCATATTATTGCGCACGACTCCCTGCTAGTCACCCGGGGGAAGATCATCCTTTGGTTACAAAAAGATGATAAGGCATCATCATTATCTTATGGCGACGTAATTGTTACCCCTGCCATGGCACAGAAGGTTCGTCCTCCAAGAAATCCCCATGCCTTCAATTACAAACGTTTTCTTGAAAGGCAAAACATTTTTCACCAGACATACCGGCGCTCCGGCCAATGGCATTTCACAGGAGCCAATGAAGGGAACCGGCTTATTGCCGTTTCTCACACCATGCGCCTTAAAGCACTGGAGACCCTGGAATCAAACAATATCTCAGGCCGGGATTTCGCGGTGGCCTCTGCCCTGCTGCTGGGTTACCGCGATTATCTTGACGAGGATTTGCAACGGGAATTTGCCGGGGCTGGTGCCATGCACATCCTGTGCGTTTCTGGCTTGCATGTGGGGATCATATTTCTTGTACTAAATCTGTTGTTTGGATTTTTGAACAAGATCCCCAACGGGCGTTATCTTAAATCATTGCTGATCATTTTGCTGATCTGGTTTTATGCAGCCATTACAGGATTTGCCCCATCGGTTATGAGGGCATCCACCATGTTCAGCTTTGTGGCCATTGGGCAAACATTCAGTAGAAATACCAATATTTACAATACCCTTGCTGCATCAGCGCTTGTTCTGGTGCTTATTGACCCCTTCATAATCAGCCGTATTGGTTTTCAACTATCCTACATAGCAGTAATCAGTATTGTTTCATTGCAACCCTTGTTTTACAAGCAGCTTTATTTTAAGAACAAGATCCTGGATCATGCATGGGGAATCATAACCGTTTCACTGGCAGCACAGCTTGGAACAGGGCCTCTGGCATTGTATTACTTTAACCAGTTTCCCAATTATTTCCTGCTCACCAACCTCATTGTCATTCCCCTTACCGGCCTGATTATAAAAACGGGGATCGCCCTCTTTATCTCTGCTCCGGTGGCAATTGTTTCACAGTATATAGGCTGGGGCCTGTCAAAGATTGTGCTGTTGCTCCATTCATCTGTCCGGTTTATTGAAGGCTTGCCCGGCTCTGTTTCAAATGATCTGGTGATCGGTTTTCACGAAAAGATCATTATCCTGAGCATCATTGCTATGGTGGGGCTTACGTGGCATCAAAAGAAGAAATCCCTTGTTTTTGTTTCTCTGCTTCTTCTTTTGGGCCTCAGTATTTCCATTACGACCCGAACCATCCTCAACCAGAACCGGAAACTCTTTGCGGTTTACCACCTGCCGGGTGCAAGCGGCATTGACATCATCAACGGTCAGTCATGTTTTTTTTATGCCTGCAGTACTGTTGCCGAAAATCCATCTGCCATAAATTTCAATATTGCCCAAAACAGGCTGAGAAGCGGCGTAAAACAGGTTACTACCGTTCCATTTGATCAGGATACGACAAAAAACCCTTCTCCCGATAAAAACTACCGGTTACCTGAATTGCTGCACCTGGAAAGCCATGTCATAAAAATCATAGATGATCAGACGCTGGTTCCCACCGAACGGGTCTCTTCAGGCTTTGCAGATCACATTATCATCCGGCAGAGTCCACGTATCACTATTTCCGGGCTTGTTAATGCTTTTGGTGAAAGCACTTTCATTTTTGACAATTCCAACAGCATTGCAAGAAGCCGCCAGTGGCTTCAGGAGTGCGACAGCCTGGGCATTAACTGCTGGAGTGTATCATTGCAGGGAGCATATGTACACAAGATACCTTAATGATTGAAGGTATTCATCCCGCTGGCTGACCTTTAACACTACGCTGTATGTTTGTATTTCTTTGTCCTACAGCCAACCAAACCACCATTATGCCTTCAATTATTAAAAATGTGGCTGTGTAAGGAAAATTCTTTGTAGCTTTAACATGCAAATCAACAACCATGAAAAGGCCACTTGCTGCATCTATTCTGGCATTATTTGCATTTTTTGCGGTGATCCCTGCCATCATCAGCAATGAGCCAGAAGAATTATTATTCGACATTCACACATCCACTTTTTCCGGAACAACCGGTGAAGGCAGCCGCAACCATATAAGGCAGCATGTTGCTGAGATCACTGATCCCCAGGAGAAACTGGAATATCTTGTTGATCAAACCTGGCGCAACAGAAACTCCATGCCCGACTTGTCCCTTGAACTGGGGCTGAGGGCCATAGATATGGCAGACAGCCTCCAGGATCATTACAACCTTGTAAAGGCACACAGCTTTACAGGGGTGGCCTACAGGCTATTGGGTGACTATAATAAGGCCATCGATATCTTTTTTACAGGGCTTACCCTGTCAAAAAAACACCAGATCCCACAGCAGGAAGGCTATGCGCACATCAACATTGCCAACCTGTATATTTATATGGAATTTTATAACCAGGCACTTGAAAATCTTGCACCTGCTCTTGAAATTGCCAAAAAGATAGAGGACTATGACATGCTCTCCTATGTGTTTCTCAACAAGGGCAGGGTATTGATGCATATGGAGGAAACAGATCGTGCCATAGAAAATATTACCTATTCACTCAATCTGAGAAGAGAAACGGGCAATGAGCCGGGGCAGGCCGTGTGCTACAAATACCTGGGTGACATTTACTTTAACAGGAGGGATTACCCTGAGGCCATCCGCAACTATGATCTGGCATTGAGCACTATTGACAAGGCCTCAGACAGGCACCTGTACGGCAATATCCTTCTGAAGAAAGCACAGATAAGCTGCAGCAGCAACAATTTTGCAGAAGCAGAGCCCTTTGCCAGTGAAGCTTTATCCATTGGCGAAGAAGTTAATTCAAGACTTCTGATCCATGATGCCTTGAAGGTGCTGGCAAAGGTTGATATAGAAAGAAATGATTATCTGTCGGCAACAGATCGTTTACTGGCAATCAATGAATTTGCAGATACCCTTTTCAATCAGCAATTGTCAGAAAAAATCCTGAGCATGGAATTTCAGCTGGAGCGGCAAAGGCAACAGGCAGAAATGGATATCATCAAAAGAGACAAAGAGATCCAGGAATTGAAGTTGAGTCGTCAACGATTCCTGGCCAATGCATTTATCCTGTTTACAGCACTTTTAGTTATCTCCGGCACTTTCCTTCTGATCTTTCTGAGAAAGCTGCGTCAGAAAAATCTATTACTTTCACGCCAGAAAGATGAGCTTAAGCTGATCAACGACTCCAAAGACCGTATGTTTATGGTGATTGGCCATGACCTCAGGGGTCCGCTATGGAACCTGAGGGCACTTATTGAGCTGATAAAAGAAGATCAGGATGAATTTTCGGAAAAAGAACGCCGCGATAACTTTAACGCGCTGTCCCGTTCGGTGCAATCGGTCAGTGATTTGCTTGAAAACCTTCTGTTCTGGGCTAAGTCGCAGGATGGCAAAATGGTATTCAACCCCATCAATACCGATCTGAGAAAACTTGCCATGAAAAGCATCCGACCCTACAGATCGTGGGCTGAGATGAAAAATGTAAAGATAAATATCTATGCTGATGAGGAGAAACACCCGGTAGTTGCAGATGAAAATATGATCCAGACTGTAATTCGTAATTTCTTATCCAATGCTATAAAATATTCTTACAAGAACGGCACCATAGATGTTTCCATTAAGACCCTTGATGATGCCCTTCGATTCTCTGTAACTGACAATGGGATCGGTATGCCCAAAGAAAAAACCCTGGAAATATTCAGTAATGAAATTATCCATTCAGCAAAGGGAACAGGCAACGAAGCTGGCTCAGGTCTTGGTCTGGGGCTGTCAAAGGATTTTATTGCCAGGCACAATGGCAAGATCAACGCGGTAAGCTCGCCGGGCAAAGGCACTGAGTTTTATTTTGAACTGCCGGTTAACAACTCACACTAACTTTGATCCTCACAACGATTTTAATCCCTTTTGCCAAACAGCAGACAACTATCGCCATAACTTAGAAAACGGAATTCATTTCCCAGGGCATACTGGTAGATCCTCTCCCAGTCATCCCCGCAAAAAGCAGCCACCAGCAGCAACAATGTACTCCCAGGCTGATGAAAGTTGGTTACCAGCACATTTGCTATCCTGATCCTGTAGCCTGGGACAATGATCAGAGAGGTTTCGCCTGCAATAGTATGCTGCCGGTTCTCTTCCATAAACGTTACGATCTTTTCCAGCGCCTCTCCTGCCCGGGGCAAGTGCTGATAATCGTTCTCGTAAGGCTCCCACTGACTGATACGGAAACCATCGGGAGGTATGTCGTAGCCATGCATCAGTTTTACTCCCAGCCAGTATAAACTCTCCAGGGTTCGCAGTGAAGTGGTGCCTATGCTGATAATCGTTCCGGAACAATGCTTTAAAAGAGCACCAAGGGTATCCTTGTCCACAATGATCTGCTCCCGGTGCATCTGATGTCCTCCAATAGTAGCAGATGAAACCGGTTTAAAAGTACCTGCACCCACATGCAGGGTAACATAGGTATGCGCCACTCCTTTCTGGTTTAACTGGCTCATCAGGCCAGGGGTAAAATGAAGCCCTGCGGTGGGAGCTGCCACAGAACCATCGTTGCGGGCATAAATGGTTTGATACCTGATCTTGTCATCATCCTCCGCCTTCCGCCCGATATAAGGGGGCAGGGGAGTTTTACCTGCTCTGTCAAGGATTTCTGCGAAGCCATGGTCTGTATCCCAGTTAAACTGTATAAGAAACCCATCTTGATGCTTCTCCCCTTTGGTGGCTGTAAGTGTCAGTCCATTGCCCATATCAAGGGACAATGTACCCTGCTTCCACTTTTTGGCATTGCCCACCAGACAAAACCAGGTAGCCGATCGCTGTTGCTGCAATGCCAGCTGAATATCCCTAATGGAACCCGAAGGCTCAAGGCAGAAAATCTCGATCAAAGCACCACTTTCTTTTTGAAATACCAACCGCGCCTGCACCACCCGGGTATTGTTAAACACCATGAGCGAAGGAGCCTCAAGAAGATCGGCAATGTTTCG
>SLIL01000322.1 GCA_007135645.1 Bacteroidales bacterium | reverse complement strand
AAGGTTAATAAAAAACTTCAGATCCTTCTGGTAGAGGATAGGGTAGTAAACCAAAAAGTAATAAAACTTATGCTTTCCTCTCTGGGCCACAAAGTTACCATTGCCGAAAATGGCCAGCAGGCAATCGAAAAATATAAACTCCATACCTTTGATCTTATCTTCATGGACATTCAAATGCCCGTTATGGACGGTATATCTGCCACAAAAGCATTAAGGGAGAAACATGAAAATTTGCCTCCCATTGTAGGATTGAGCGCCAATGCTTTTGAAGGCGACAGGGAAAAGTATATGGCACAGGGCATGGATGATTACATTACAAAACCTGTAAGAAAGAATGACTTTTTGCTTTTGATGGAGCGGTTAGAAATAAAAAGCCAGGATAGAAGCTGAAAACCTTTATGATCAGGGGTCTTGTTTAATGACCGAACATTAGGCACTGGACATTGGTGAGTTGGGTGCGTTCAGGGATCCCCTTTCCCAAGTAACGCACCCAAACTTGATTTACTTAGCCCCTACTTACCTCACCGCCGCTAAATCTTTCACCAAAGCATCTGCATATCTTTCCAGTGCCTGTTTCACCTGGTTGAGGTATTCTGCTTTGGTGGTCTCTACCACAAAAGGATCAATGTCAAAACGCTGTCCGATATAAATGTTGGGTAACCAGCTGCTTCTCTTTATTTTTTCAGGGTCTTGAGAGATATCGGCTTTCAAGGGTTGGCCTGTCCTGATGTCCTGGCTTGAATGGATTACCTCAAACCTCCTGTTGGTAGGGAAAATGAAATTGTTGTTTCCGCCGTTTTCCCTGGCCGTAATCCTCACATTGGGCCAGAGGTCGTATTTTACTTCATAATTGCCCCAGTTGGTAGTTGAAAATGCCCGTTGGGTGGTTCCCGTCCTTACGTCACCATCCAGGTAAATATCTGCAAAATCAACTATCACATGAAGAATGGCCAGATATTCAGCCCCGGTGTCTTTCATGTAATTAGACATACGTGTTACCCCACGCACAGCAGGGGCTGTATAACGATGGTTGACCGGGTTGTAACCAACAATCCGCGGCCCATTCCAGGCATTTACAATCATCCAGGCGTTCCCACCTCTTCTGAACTCTTCCATCTCAGAATCATCGTCATCCCCTCCTCCATATTGTTCAAACAAGTTGCTTGAAGCAAAAGTTTCCCAAGGCAATGTCTGGATATTCGCCTCTTTAAATTTTGCGAGCAGATAGTCATAAAATCCATTTACAACTTGCTGATACTCTTCCTGTGTAGGTTCTTCATCGGAAAAAACAAGGTATGCCGTCAGTTCGGCACTTACTGCACCGCCGTCCCTTCTGCTGGCACCCAAAAGTGATCTTTCTGTTTTGTAGATACTTCTCTTGGTTGTATGCTTAAACATTACAGAAACCTGGGGCACAGAAACGTTATCAAAGCCCCTGAGCATTCGGGCACGTGATAACCTGCTGTTATCCTCCCTTACAAAAACAGGTTCATCCTGTGCATAAAGAGGGTTATGCATTGTTGCATCTGCCATAAACAAGGCCATGAAAACCACGATTGAAAAAATAAAACCGTAAGTCTTTTTAGAAACTGATCTGTTTACTTCATTTAAGTTTTTCATAAAAAAATAGATTTAGGTTTATAATATATTGATAAGTTACTCGTCTTGACAACAATGTAAAAACCGCAACCTCTTTTTCCAATTGGGGTTCAGGGATCTGTAAAAATTGTTGATTGTTCGAAATTACCTAAGTCCATGCGTAGCTTCAATACGCAATACTTCGTATTTCAGCGTGTTTATTTTCAACCATGGGCCAATATGTGCTTACCGCTTTCCTATCAGGCTGAAGTTGAAATAGTGGGTTTTCTTACTGGCACAATTTATTTCCAGGCGAAAAACAAAGGCATTCTCAGGGATGGCTTCATGTTTTGGGGAGGAGTTTGTTTGGGGCATAAATATCGATTAATTGACTGATACTTATGGTGTGTCATTAAACAAGTGTCCTTAAATGTTGTTTAACATGGGTTAAACCAATCACGTTGTCCCAATGAAAAGCCGAACAACTGCCATTCCAGTATGCCTTTATTCTTTAACAGTACTGCTTTCTTTTCTCTCTATTCCAGGCTTCGCAAAGGATAATTCCTATGAAAAAAAAGCAATGGGATACATGGGGCAATTTCAATACGAGTCAGCTGCCATGTATTATCAAAAGCATTATGATCAATTGCCTTTAGATAGTTTTGATTTAAGAGGCCGGGCAGCATTTATGGTTGGGCGAAGCCTCTCCCGCATAGGGCATTTGGAGGAGTCTCTTTCATTTTTTGAGCGTTCGGTGGAATATTTTGAGCTGGCTCAAAATACACCCAATGAATGGGTTGCAAGGGGCAGTGTTTTCAGGACTTTGGATGATATGGGCCGATATCAGGAAGCCATTGAGATGGGAGAGAGGTCTGTTCAGTTCTATCGTTCCATTAAGGATACCTTGGATTTAGGTAAAGTCCTTATCAATGTCTCCCTGGCTTATTACAAAAACGGCCAAACAGACGCAGCTGTAGAACGCTTATTGGAAAGTGCCACGCTTACCAAGGGAAAGTTTCCTCAAACTGCAGCCATAGCTTACAACCAATTGGGCACTATCTGGGCTGAAGATCTAAACGATGAGTCAAGGGCATTGTATTATTACAAAAAAAGTCTTGCGCTGAAAACAGGTACAGATAATCCGGGCAGCCTTTCAAGCTCATACAATAATATCGGGATCTCCTACAAAAATTTGAATATGCCCGATAGTGCTTTCTTCTATTATGAGAAAGCCTTGAAATACGGTTATGAAAGCGGACGAGCAAATCGGATATTAGATCCGCTTATTAATTTGGGAAATTTACATCAAAACCAGGGAAACACCGGGCAGGCTATACATTATTACTTAAAAGCTTATGAGATGCGCGATTATTTAAGTCATCCACAAAAGCTTGCAACATTTCTGGCATTGGGCAAAATGTATTACAAACAAGGGAGCACAAATCAATCGATTGTTTACCTTGAGGAAGGACTGGCGCTTACAGAGCAGGCGAAGGATTTAAAATGGCAGTTGGATTTTCTCCCTGATCTGGCATCCACCTATGCCCAACAAAATGATTTCGAAAAGGCATATCTCTATCAGGCCCGTTTTTCTAACTTGATTGACAGTTTTAAGTTGCAAGAAAAAAACGATCTGATTGCGGATCTGTTGGTGCAATATGAAACGGCAGAAAAGGAACTGGCCCTTTTTGAAACCGAAGCACAATTGAACCGAAAAGAAATTCAATTGAAAAACCGCACGCTATCCATGTTGTCAGTCCTTTTGCTGGTAATCGTTGTTTCCGGTATTTCGTTTGTGCTCTATCGTCAGAAGAAAGCTGCCGAAAAACAAGCTATCTTGCAGTTAAGGTTATCCGAACAAAAGGCCGTTAATAAAATCCAGGAGGACCGCCTAAACATTTCCCGTGAACTTCATGATAATATTGGGGCCCAACTCACATTCGTTAATGCCGGATTGGAGCAATTTTTATATTCCGAAAACCCGCCCAGTAAGAGCCAGTTAAAACTTCTTAAAGAGAATTTAACCCAAAGTATGCGCGAACTTCGTAAAACGGTTTGGCTAATTAACAAAACCTCGGCAAGCATCGACGAAGTAGCACTTAAACTTCGTGATGTATTCAAGCCTGTTCACCAAAACGGCCGTTTGGTGCAGGTTTTAGCAGAAGGGAACACCACCCAAAAGCTTAATGAAGTGCAAACAACCCATTTGTTTCGGATTGTGCAGGAAGCTGTAAATAATGCAGTTAAATACTCGGGTTGCAAAAAGTTACACATACATCTTATGGCCGATAATGACCGGCTACAATTAGTAATTGAGGATGATGGAAGCGGGTTTGACCCGGAGAAAATAAAATATGGCAATGGTTTCAAAAATTTAGAATATCGTGCCAAAGAATTAAATGGCTCAATAACGGTAAAACCGGATATTGGCGTAGGAACAAGGATTGAAGTATCTATCCCAATAGATATCTCATAGGTTGGGAGTAGATGGCCCTATTGAAGGTAAGCCCAATCGTTTATCCCGTTTATTCGGAACAGCAATTGGCGTTTTCTTGCAAACACTAAATACGAAGGATTGCGTATTTACAAAAGCTTTTATTATGAAGAACTTTGGTAGCATGTCCGTAAACATAGCCATAGCAGAAGATAACAGCTTTGCCCGTGAGGCATTGAAAGGACGTCTTGCCCCCTACAGTAGTGAGATATCCATAAAATGTATTGCCGAAAACGGGAAAGAGTTAATAAAAAAGCTCCACCAGCATTCCACCGTTAATTTAATTCTTATGGATTTGGAAATGCCTGAGATGGGTGGGGTGGAGGCTACTGCCGAAGTAAAAAGAAGATGGCCCCATATCAAAGTACTCATATTAACCATGTTTGATGATGATGAGCATCTTTTCAAAGCCATTATGGCGGGAGCATCAGGCTATTTGCTTAAAGAGGATGAAGGTATCCAACTTTTCCAAAGCATCATGGATACGATGGCCGGAGGGGCAGCCATGAGCCCTGCTATGGCATTGAAAGCCTTGAATATGGTGCGAAATCCCTATAAACCCGAATCCCCACAGAAAGATTTTGGCCTCACCAGCAGGGAAATAGAACTGCTGCATCAGCTTAAAAATGGCCTTACCTACGAGCAAATTGCGGCTAATTTGCATATTAGTTACCATACCGTGCGAAAGCATATTGAAAACATTTACCGTAAGTTGCAGGTCAATAACAAGGTCGAAGCGGTAAAAAAAGCTTCTGATAATCACTTTTTGTAATTCTGAGAATAGCCGGTATTTATGATCGTGGTCAGACGACTGTAAGCTCGTCCGGCCACTTTTTTTTAATCAGAACACTGATGACACAGATTTAGCAGATAACCACTGATTATGAAATTTGCGTGATTTCTTGATGAATAGGTAAGTCTTCTGTCGGGCTATAAGCCGCAGGATGACTGATCGTGGTCGGACGACTTTAAGCTCGTCCGGCCACTTTTTTTATTTGCCTATCACTATCAAATACGCAGAACTGCGTATGGAATTCAGATATTTATGATTGTAGCTTTGGTTTAGTAACGTAAGTAAAAACTTTTCAAGCTATAATAACCCAAAAACTGAAACCTATGAGAAATAACAAAAAAAATGCAAGTTACTTGATGATCATATTCATTGTAATGACATCTTGCAGTTGGACAAAAGAGCCTAATGTAGATCCCTGTGAAGGGAGTGGTCATAATGGAACTATATATAGGAATGATCTTACAAAACGGGAGGAGAAATCCTTTTGCGGAACAATAGAATTGCATGAGGAAATCTTACATCAGCCAGGCGGGTCAGTACATGGATACAGATATATTTCCCGCGAGGGCTTTGAGTTTGTGCCTCGTTTTGAGACTTTTGATCTAATTATGGTTGACGGTTCAGAATTCTTTGAAGCCGAATTTGATGTAACATTTGACTTGAGTGATCGTGATGCAGAGATATTCGATTTCAATACACGTATTTATACCGTTGGAAATGTTAAATTGATCAACTCCATTAAATCCCGAATAAAAACAGCCAATACCGACCAGATGCTTATCTGATCAATAAAATAGACCTGAAAATAACCAGCAAAATCGTCCACCTCTTCAACATCATAGCTGTCAATATATTCATCAAAATAAGAAGTATGGGTAAACTAAAAATAAAGGAAGTAGAACAAGCCCATGGAAAGTATAAAAAATTTACCTGCACCGGTTATTTTCTCCCTATCGGTGCCCAGATAACCCCTTAAGGTTTCTCCAGGAGCAACCAGCAATTGCTTGATGGTAAAAAACAATCCTTTATTTACAAGCAATACATCCAGCGTTGCTGTAAAAATAGTTTTTACACTAAACCTTTTGTAGGTCCTTTCTTTTTGAATGGTTATTTTTTCCTTGTCTTTCCAGGGGTAATGATTATCCATTTTTTTACCTCGAAGTTACCAAACACTATAGCGAAAGTCAATTATTTATTGTTTTTATCAATACATGTAAGTATATTTGTTTTGTTTTTGAGTTTTAGACTTTGAGCCCATTCTGAAATGTCTGTTATCCAAAAATCTCACAAATTATAATACATGAATGCCAGCTAATTAAAAGAAAAAATCAGCACGAACCGTAAGCTCCGCGAAGTCAATTTGCCGAAAACGAGCTTTCGGAGTGGACTCAACTATCGTATTTATTATGGGAAAGAATATCGCATTTTTGTTGTTTTTAATGTGTTTTGCCTTTGAGGTACTTGCACAACGCACCGTTTTTGATAACGATCGGGGTAATTATTATATTTATCCCTATCAGTTCGATTTTTCTGTTTATGGGGCCTATGGCGGTGCACCTACCCAGACCAATAATTCGGGTACAAATGGAATTTTCAATAAAATGCACGAAGCTTCCATCAAATCCCCACATGCACGGTTCCAGCATTTTGAACCCGAGGATACTTTGATAGTAGTTTTCCCTTATGTATTGTTTGATGCATGGTCTGACTGGGAACAGGAGCAGGGAAGAACAGGCTTATGGGTTACTAAAACCATTGACGATGTTGCATACAGAGTGGGTTTTAGTTATTCTGAAAGCATTTCTCCCGATTGGCAAATAAAAACAGTTGTAAATTTCGCTGATCCTCGTTTTATGAAGTTTTTTGCCAATGAGTTTTGCAGGTCTGTTTTGCACGGAAAGATAATCTTTGGAACGCCCCAAAATGAAGCATTTGGGCCCCACTGGAAAAACCTTTATGTGGGTATCGACAATTATGACTGGAACTATTCTTTGTATGGATATTTTGAAGACCCTTTTGAGTTTATCGAATATGGGACCGGATTTACCTGGGATGAACCTTTTCCTCAAAATCAGCAGGAATTATTGGAAGCGGTTATGAGTTTTCAATCGCAATTGAATGCTTATGCACCAGATTGTCCGATAATATTCAATGGCAATGGTGTGAGGGATACCACCATGTATGATGCATTGTTTGAGCATACAGCAGGCACTTTTTACGAAGGATTTTTGAATTATTTTGATCAGGGATACTGGGATCGGCTGAGGAATTATTGGCAGTTTCAAAGGGCCGGCTGGATGGCCGAAAACGATAAGATCATGATTTTTCAGGGAAACTTATACGATAGCACCCATGAAGACGATCCGGATTTTGAAGATATTGTGAAAACCATGTATTCCGCTTATCTGATTGCCCAAGGTCAAAACTCCTTTTTTGGTATGTGCCGCAATACGGAAGATGTTTTTAATGACTGGGAAATACATCCCGAAAACTATCGGTATATGAAGGATGTTTTGGGCCATCCCATAGCACCGTTTTCAGCAGAATTTGAGGACAATGATATAGCTTATGGGTTATACCGCAGGGAGTATCAGGGTGGTTGGGTGTTTTTGAACCTCATGGGTGTAGAGCAGGAAATAGCACTCAATGGCACGTTTTACAATCGGGATGGGCAAGCCATTACGAGTCTTGTTTTGCCCGATTTCAGGGGTGATATTGTAACACATTCCCCTGAAAACCGTCTGCCTATGGTGATGATAAACAATCGTTATGCAGAGCCTGTTTATGGAGAAGTTTCTGTGGTCATAACATGTGAAGAAACAGAAAGCGACATAAGATATACTTTAGATGGCAGTGAGCCTGATATAAACTCGCCTCTCTATTCCGATACACTTGTTTTGACTGAACCCACTACTGTAAAAGCAAAAGCTTTCAAAGAATCTTTTGCCCCTTCTTTTGTCAATACTGCAGTATATGAAATCACACCCCATCTCCCCGAGATTAATTTCCACCTAACCCACGATACCATTAATGAATTCCTCCCCAATGGATTTGCTTTGGTTGGACTTAATTATATGTCATCAGATACCATTTCAGTGGATTTTACCGTTTCCGGCAGTGCAGTTTTTGGCGAGGACCATTTTCTCGGGTCCGGTACTTTTGCAATACCACCTTTCGAAAAGTACCGGTTCATCCGAATACCTCTGGCCGGCAATGCCAATGATTCAATCCCCAAAAAAGTACGGATTGAACTTAGCTCAGCTACCCATGCCTCCATCGGTAATCAAAATGTTTTCGAACTATTCATAGGTACTGCTTTACCAGATGACGATGATGATAATGGTGATAATGATGATAATGATGATGTGGGTGTGGATAACAAATTGAACATGCAAGCCATATTATACCCAAATCCGGCAAATGATATCGTCAGGATTTCAGGTGCCGCAGTACAAAAAATTGAAATTTTCGATTTTCAAGGTAGAAAACTAAAGGAAATCAATCCTATGAACCCCTATTTTTCAGTCAAAGATTTCCCTCCGGGATTGTATGTGGTTCAAATTCAAACACATGATCATGAAATTGTGGTGAAAAAGTTGATTAAGCAATGATGTAGATTTGAGGATCTGCATGAAATACATCACGCAAATTCACCCTTCATCTGTTCCACCCATTTTCCCAAACGGCTGTCGGTAAGATCGCTATCGTTGTCTTCATCTGAAGGTAGGCCGGAAAATTTTCCTACAATATGTCATTGATAAAGTATCAAAAAGTGTCTCTCATGTTGTTTTTTCCCTTAGAAAATTAGTAGTTGTTTATCCCCATTTTTAGGGATTATCCATCTCTTTTTATAACGAACCTATGATAATTTATGCAACATTGTTGCAAATGGTGTACCTTTACAGTTTTTGTATAAGAAACGAATCATGATATGTTGATCAAATGTAGTTTATAAGTTTCCAAAATTTCATCCAAATCCAGAACCATAGTGTGTAACATGCTATAAATGAATAGATTAATAACGGAATAGGTGTT
>SLIL01000388.1 GCA_007135645.1 Bacteroidales bacterium | reverse complement strand
CGTCCAGATAATATTGTCGGGGGGGTTAAGACGGGGCAGGGAGGCGTATCGCATCCACTTTACCTCCCCACGGCATATCATACGGCCTTCCCAGTGAAATGGCTTGATCCTTTCTATGGCCTCAATGTTTGCATTTATAAAACCCGACCTGTCGTCCTTATGAATGGCCTGAAACAAGCGATCGGGATTATCAATCAGCTCACTTTTGGAAATCCCTGTGATATTTTCCAGTTGTTTACTGATAAAAGTAAATTTCAGAGGTAACATCTCTTTTTCCAGCAACTGGTTTTTCCCCGTTTTGCTGTATACATTATAAAACAAAGAAACCCTGTATACCCCTGATGGCTGATTATGGATAAGGTCATCCAGCAGCATTTCATTCTCGCGACTGATCTTTAGTATCTTTAAATTTTGCTGCCTGGCAAATACCAGCATTAAAAACACCACACTCATCAAAAAAGCCCCTCCAAGCAGTGCTAATACCAATTCAGAGCCGGCAAAAAAGATAAAGATGGAAAGCACAACCAAACCACCAGTCAGAATCAACCAGAACTGACCCGAAAAAGGTTGATGCTGAAATTTATTTTTAAGGTCAAAGTTTTTCACCGGCCTGGAAAAATATTTACATCGAATATGTAAAGTTAACCAAAATAATTTTTAAATGTGCATTGATTTACTGATCTTGAAAGCGCTATATATGCAGATTTTCTGTGCAATGGCAATTTGGTTTAACCGGGTTCTGTGCAATTCTGATCTGACCAATTAAAATAAATATGTATCAATCTTGTTTTGCTTGGGGATATGGCAAACAAGTTCACATTAAATTAAATTTAAAACTGTAATTTTGCCCAAAACCCTAAAAACACAGTTATGGCCAATAAAATAATGGATCCCATAGGCAGGCTAATGGGACTTCGGTACAAATCGCATCCCTGGCATGGGGTGGATATCGGCAAACATGCACCCAACGAGTTTACCTGTTTTGTGGAAATGGTAAGCACCGATACCGTAAAATATGAGGTAGACAAGGTAAGTGGTTACCTGAAGATTGACCGCCCGCAAAAATATTCCAATGTGCTACCTGCCATGTACGGATTTATTCCACAGACGCTTTGTGCCAAGAGAACTGCAGAGTTTGCCAATGAAAAAACCGGTCGTAAAGATCTTATCGGTGATGGTGATCCTCTTGATGTGTGTATCCTGACGGAAAAATCCATTTCCCATGGTGACATCCTGGTAGAAGCCATACCCATTGGCGGGTTTCGAATGCTTGACAACAATCAGGCAGATGACAAAATAATCTGTGTATTGAAAGATGATGCTGTTTATGGCGCCATGAAAGATATCAGTGAATGTCCGGAACCGGTTGTTGAACGGTTGAAGCATTACTTTCTTACCTACAAAGATCTGCCCAACACCAAACTGGATGTGGAGATAACCCATACCTATGATGCAGAAGAGGCAAAGGAGATCATTTCACGTACCATTGAAGATTACAGGGTGAAGTTTGAAAATCTGGACAATCTGCTTTCCACTGTTTAAATTCAGGTGAGCAGATCCCACTCAAAACAGATCTCTAAATTGTAGCAGCCATTCTGAACATTTTACCGGGCAGGTTGTAAATCACGCCCTTAAACTCCAGGTTCAGCAAAAGGGAAGACAGCTTGCTGAACGAGAGTCCGGTTTTACTTTTAAGCAGATCAAATGAGGAATCGCCATTTTGGCTGAGAATGTCGGTTATTAGCTTTTCCTCCTCATCAAGTTCAAGAAACAATTGTTGCTGCAACTGTTTTTTCACCTTCTTTTTATCATCTTCTTCCCAGCCCATAACATATTCAATGTCGCGAGCACTCTCAACCATGTGGGCTTTGTGTGATTTAATGAGCAGGTTGCAACCCTGGCTGTAGAGATCGGTAGTACGCCCGGGGACAGCAAAAACATCACGGTTATAGGAATTGGCAATATTAGCAGTAATAAGTGCACCGCCAGTAACGGCAGCTTCAATAACAATAAGTGCATCAACCATACCTGCAATAATCCGGTTCCTTTTGGGGAAGTTTTCCCGGTCAGGAATAGTGTTGCTTACAAAATCGGTGATCAGCCCGCCGTTTTGCTTTAGCATCCGGTCAGCAAGTGGCCCGTTGAGTTTAGGATAGATCCTGTCAAGGCCATGCCCCAGCACTCCGACTGTTGGCAGGGATTGGTCAAGAGCCGACTTGTGTGCCTTTGCATCAACCCCATAGGCAAGTCCACTCACGATAAGCGGATTGTATTTTTTAAGCCCCTCAATGATCTCTTTGCATTTCTGCTTGCCATATTCAGTGATATTGCGTGTGCCTACAACGGCGATTACCTTATCACTGTTTAAATCGGGATTCCCTTTGTAAAACAATAGAATGGGGCCATCATCACAATGCTTTAAGCGCGATGGGTAGTTTGCATCGGTATAAAAAAGTGTGGTTATCTGATTTTTTTTGATGAATTCAATTTCCTTTTCTGCTTCCTTAAAAACCCCATGACCCGAAACAGCCTTTGCTATGAACTCCCCGATGCCGGGGATTTTCATCAGGTTTGCTTTTTTCTCCGCAAACACCCCTTCCAGTCCACCGCAGTAGGCGATCAGCTTTTTTGCTGTAATTCCTCCAACCTTAGGTATCATGGTCAGGGCGATCTGGTATTTCAACTGATCATCACTCATTGGAAAGGATCTGTGTTCGGGTTTTTAAAAGGCGCTGTTTGACTGGCTTTATTCAGATGTTGATCTCAATTGCAGATGCAGATTAAAACATCGTTTGTATCTCTTTTTGTGCGTCAAGCACCTGGTTGAGCTCTTTGCCACGCAAGATGTATGCGTAATTCCCCAAAGCAGGGGCAAGGGCTCCTGCAACGTTATCATGATGAACGATCATAGAGCCAAATTTCGACAACACCTCTTCATGGGGCATGATGTATTGTTTGTTGAATTTGCGGCCTACGTAACAAACATGGTATTTTCTGCTGTAAGGATTGGATATCTTGTTGTTTATGAGTACATTGGCCCATTCCTGGTAAATATCAAAATCGCAGGCGAAGTTAAACATGTCGGTTGTAAAGCCGCCCGGGGGCCTCATATTTACCTCCAGTGCAACGAGTTTGTTGCTGTTGTGCAACCTGAAAAACTCAAAATGAAAAAAGCGGGCTTTCAGCTTAAAGGCTTTGATAATTCTTCTTCCGGCTTCTTCCAGATCCTTTGGCACTTCGCGAAAGGAATAATAGGAAACGTGCGTATCATTGTTTACCACTTCCATAACACCGCTGGAGTAGGAATGGGCAGTGAAGAACACCAGATTGCCACATTGGTCGGTAAGGCCATCAAAAGACTCTATATCACCGCTGATGAACTCTTCCATGATGTAGGGTATGTCGGGCTTGGTTTCAAAAAAATAAACCAATTCATCATCATTCCTTATTTTGTAAGTATTGGCAGCACCAACCCCAATATCGGGTTTGCCCACCACCGGATATCCAACCTCCTTAACGAAGTCACGGCCATCCTCCAGGTTTTCGATCACCTTACCTCTCGCTACCGGAACCCCTGCCCTGCGAAACACTTCCTTCATCTTTGACTTCTGCTTAATATCATCCAGATCATCCACCACGATCCCCGGAATATTAAAGTCGGTGCGCAGTTTTGCTTCCGTCTCAAGCCAGTACTCATTGTTGGAATCAATTCCGCTTATCTTGCCATATTTGTAAGTAAAATAGCCCATTGCCCTCAGGAGCTGGTCGTAGTTGTGCATATCATTCACCCTGAAATATTCTGTGAATGATTCTTTCAGCTCCTTTCTCAACTCATCAAAGGGCATATCGCCCAACCCCAGCACATTGGCGCCAAACTTTTTGAGTGCTACACAAAAATTGTAGTAGTTGGGTGGGAAGTGCGGAGAAAAATAAACAAAATTCATACGCCTGTATATTTTGATTTGACATGTTTTATTGTTCCATGCTATAGTTGTCTGATATTAACCAATACAATATACAAATCATTTTTCATACAATTGTTTATTTTTTGGGCAGAAAAACTGATTTTTTTACATCAATCTTTTGTTACTTTACAATCTTGAAAACTTTACCCTCATATTTGCCCTCATGAATTATCAATATGTAGACTCCTTTTTTCAATTTGCTGAAATCAAAGGGGATAAAAAAAGGATTTTCTGCAATATAATGCAGTTGAGCTTTAACAATCCTGCCACATTGCTCTCTGAGCTCAATTAAAACTTCCTTGTTATCCATTTCAGCTGGCAGGCGTATTTGCAACAGATCTGTGACCGGGTTGGGCCATACTCCCGGATAGTCTTTCAACTGATGAAAGATTGCTGTCTGAAACTGAAAAACAGCTACTGCATCCACATCCTGATCTAACTCAAACTCCACAACCGGTTCATTGAAAACTCCATGAGTGGTAACCCAATGATCAAACACCCATCCCTCGGCAGGATATGCCTGCAGCAATATTTCTGCCCCTTCTCTGAGGATATATTCTCCCTCACCGGGTTCGGTGGTGCCCTGTCCCTGAGTACTCAAAGTAAGTCTGAAGTAATTATAAGGATCCTGGAATTCAAAAGCCCCCATATCAATTCTGGCACCGCTGAATCTGGGATTATGGGCCAGATCCAAATGATGAATTCCCAATATTTCTGATTGTTCATAACCTGAATCAATGCATGGAGAGTCATCCATAAGCTGAAAGTCCTGATTAGCAGGATCAGCAAAAAGGGGATCTGCATCCATATTATTCACATAGGCTCCCGAATACTCATCCTGCCCAGGCCCCTGAAATGCTTCCTGGCCTCCTTCAATGTTGCAGTGGTAAAAATCGGGTGCCGACAATCCGTCAAAAATAAAAACCTGCTGCAACGTATCCGGGTAAACCCTGTTGCCCCTGATGATGGTGTTAAAAAACTTTGGTTTGCTTTCTTCATTAAAGTACAGACCGCCTCCATAACCGGCATAATTATTCAGGATATTGCAATTGGCAATGGTCATGGCAGCATCTATTATGGCGATTCCTCCCCCAAAAAACATGGATGTATTATGGGTGATAAGCGAATTGGAGAGTACACTTGCAGACTCCGTTCTGATGATCCCGATCCCTCCGCCCAGGGGTGCATCGTTGTGCTGGATAATATTGTTAAACAGGGTTACATGTGAACGTTCCAGGTTAATGGCACCGCCCATACCGTTGGCATGATTAAATTCGAACCTACACCATGAAACAGTACTTCTGCTTGCATCGGTATAAATGGCCCCTCCATAGGCATACAATTCTGACTCGCGGTTGGCAGCCGAGTTCTGATAAAAATGGCTTTGTGTGATCAGGGCATTGTTCTCAAGGATATAAATGGCCCCACCTTTTCTGTAGGCGACATTAAAACGAAAAGTACAATTCTGAATTGTAACATCTTTCTCTCCCTCCAGACTAATGGCCCCTCCGTTTTGAAAATCCTGCCCCGAGGCCTTGGAAAATTCAAAAGTACAATAACTCAACCATGACGGCGTGGGCAATTCATCCTGTTCTGTAGTATCAAACCGTATCCCGTTCCAACCCCCGGAAGCCACATGGGTGTCGTACAATCCGGTGGTATCGGCAACTGTAAACAGGATGGGCTGATCGTGTGTGCCTGCTGCAATCAGCGAACCTGCCACACTTATGTGAAAGTAGCCGTGAAACAATACCACCGTGCCAGGCTCAATGTGCATCACTTCCCCGGCTGGAACAATTATATTGTTGTGCACATGCAATGTATCCTGGCTATATGCAGAATTATACAACATTCCCGCAAAAAAAAGAAGTATTATACAAATGCTTCTTAAAGACAACTCCTGTCTTTTGTCCCTTAATCTCATACGATCTGATTTTTTTGTTTTCCTGTGTAATAAAAGTTATGGCAATGGGTTTAAGGGCTCAAAAATACGTTTTTTAACGAGATATTTACAAAAGTTGTTAATTTGCATCTGTAAACTACCTTACCTTTGCTTACGATCTGTTTTGAAAACTACGGTATGCAAGAAAAACCACATATACTTGTTTGTCCGTTGGATTGGGGTTTGGGCCATGCCAGCCGCATGATTTCGGTAATTGATGCTTTGCTGAAGCTTAATTGCAGGGTAACAGCAGGTGCATCGGGCAAACCGATGGTCATGCTCAGGGAGGAATTCAAGGACAGAATTGATTATATCGTTTTTCCGGGCGCTTCCATTCGCTATCACGCCTGGTTACCGGCAGCCCTGAACGTTTTTCTACAGATCCCGATACTGCTATTCTGGGTTTATAAAGAGCGCCGGTATCTGAGCAGGATCCTTGATCAGGTTCAGCCCGATATGGTTATTTCCGATAACCGCTACGGGGTGCGCAATAAAAGAGTACTTTCAGTTTTTGTAACGCATCAGTTGAACATCCGGATGCCAGCAGGCTTTGGATGGGCCGGAAGGATTCTCAATTACTTCAATCACCGGATTATCCGAAAATTTGATCATTGCCTGGTGCCTGATGCAGAAGATTTTCCCGGACTTGCCGGGAAGCTTTCCCATGTCAATAAACTTCCCGGCCTGCTCTATTCAGGGCCAATTAGCCGGTTTTCCTCCGTTGATCTCGCAGGTTTGAAAAAGCCTGCCGGGAAAACCCCCGAAAACTTTATCCTGGTGTTATTATCTGGGCCTGAACCCCAGCGCAGCAAGCTGGAGGGGCTGCTTAAAAGTGAGTTGATGGATGAAAACGTGGTCTGGTTCAGAGGTTTGCCCGGAAAAGAAGTCCCAGCAAAAGAAAACGATCACTGGATCTATGATCATGGGAGCAGGCAACTTATGGGGTGGTTTATCCGAGAGAGCAGCATGGTAATATGCCGTTCGGGATACACTACCATTATGGATCTGTGTGTTTTTGGCAAGAAGGCCGTTATGATCCCTACACCCGGACAAACCGAGCAGGAGTACCTTGCCCGATTGCTTGAAAAGTCAGGCTATATTGAATCGCTTGATCAGAGTAATCTGAAAACGCTGAAAGAATCCATTCGGTCAGCCCGCAAGAAGCCCGGACTTCCACAAGTAAAAAATGATTTGCTAAAGGAAAAACTCAGAGAACTGATCGGGATGATTTAGCTTGCATTATTCATGTTTTTTGTGAATAATGCAGGTTAGTAGGTTTTGGTCATGGTTTGAGGAACGACAATGATAAAATCTGCAATACCCTTGTTGTCTGCATCGAGTGTTTCTACCTGGCTTTGCTCTACTGTGCTTATGGTCACAATTTTTATTTCAGGTTCGCGCTGCTGCAGGTACCATAAAATCCCTTCATAATTATTGGAATGATAGGCCCCATGAAAATGGATCATACTATTTTCTTCACCAAGATTCTCCAGGATAAAATGAGCCATGGTAGCATCCTTTATGGCCTGTGCCTTTGGGAAATTTGCGCTGGTATGTGCCGGCAGGCCTTCCATCTCGAGCATAGCTTTGTATCCGGGTAAATCGGGATCATAGGGTACGGGCAAGGGTGCTACCCATTGCAGCGCCTGGGAACTTAGTTTTTCCAGTCCTTCAAAACCTTCCCGGTTCACCAGAGCAGCATATCTGCGGGGAATATTAGATGCAACAAGCTTCAACCCATTCTCCCTGGCAAATTCCACCAGGGGCCTGATGTCTGTATTGTAATTGTTCCACAAACGGGCCTCGGCACGAAAGTTTCTCTCGGCGATGATCCCGGCAAAATATTCATCGATGATGATCTGATCGTCGGCTTCAAACATTTCCATTCCCAGCATCAGTTGCTCTCCTCTGCGATCAAACAAGGCCATGGTAAGCTCCAGCTGCAGCCAATGCGAAATGGGATTGTTATGTAATTCTCCAAAAAGAACTACTTCAGTGAGTGCAGAAGCCTGCACCAGTGCTCCAAAATCTGTTTTTTCTCCGTTTTTATCAAAAAGCTGATAAGCTTCCAGTTTCTGTGCAGTGGACAAATAAACTGACAATGAATAAACCAGTAAAAATAGAACCAGTGTCTTGCGCATCATAGTATTACAATTTTATTGATATGAAGGGATTAACAATGAAAAGATAAAAAGGTTTATCCGGATCCTGACCAGGACTGATCAGAGCCGTCCCAGCTCATGTGCAGTAAATGAAAGGGGCAACAGGTCGCTTACCTTTTCTACAAGATAAATCTTTCCTGAACTCCCCACAAGAAACATCTTTAAGGGTTGTTTTTGTTTGAATTCATACTCCAGCAATACCTGCCTGCATGCCCCACAGGGCGATACGGGCTGATCGCTTTGATGATGAACAGTTTTTGCACTTACGGCAATGGCTTTCATTTCTACCCCGGGATAATTGGCCGAAGCAGAAAAAATGGCCACCCTCTCGGCACAGAGTCCACTGGGATAGGCAGCATTTTCCTGGTTGCTCCCTTTGATGATCTGCCCGTTTTCGAGTAATAAGGCAGCTCCAACCTGAAACTCAGAATAGGGAGCATAGGCGTTTTCAACCATTTGCTGTGATGCTTCTATAAGTTGACGCTCAGCGGCTGTTAACTCAGTGATATCCTCAACCTCTTGAATATGAAAGGAAATATGAATGATCTTCATCAGGGATTTTTTTCTGTTATAACTATGTTAGCATTCTGAAAAACTTATTACAGGTCGGTAAATATAAGCATAACTCTCTTTACTGCAAAAAAAACAAACTTGCTGTTGATATTATATTGGAGAGCCTGTTGTCTGGCAATGCATTTAAACAATTTAACTATAAATGCGTTTACTTGAGTAAGAAAACAAAATATTTGAAATAAGGATTTGAATTGGAGATATTTTTCGCTATCTTTGGTAAACTTATTAATATTTTGTTTTAGCGACAAATATCATTTGTTT
>SLIL01000236.1 GCA_007135645.1 Bacteroidales bacterium | reverse complement strand
TAGGTAACCTGGTTTCCGGCAAAGCTCACGATCTGGTCAAAGATCGATAGTGCATCGCGCATGGCACCGTCGGCTTTCTGGGCTATAACGTGCAGGGCATCGTATTCCGTTTCTATATGTTCATTTTTTGCCACAAATTCCAGCTGGCGTGCAATATCGTCAATGGTAATCCGGGCGAAATCAAAAATCTGGCACCTTGAAAGGATCGTGGGGATGATCTTGTGCTTTTCTGTAGTAGCAAGGATAAATTTGGCATAGGCCGGGGGTTCTTCAAGGGTTTTCAGAAAAGCATTGAAAGCGGCCTGAGAGAGCATGTGTACCTCATCGATCACATACACCTTGTATTTGCCAAGATGCGGGGGTATCCTTACCTGATCCACCAGGCTGCGGATGTCATCGACCGAATTGTTGGAAGCAGCATCCAGCTCATGTACGTTGAAAGAGTTGGATTCATTAAAAGAAACACATGACTTGCATTGGTTGCACGCTTCAATATTTTCTGTCAGGTTTTCGCAATTGATGGTTTTTGCCATGATGCGGGCGCAGGTGGTTTTTCCCACACCCCTGGGACCGCAAAAAAGAAATGCCTGGGCAAGATGGTCGTTCTTTATGGCGTTTTTGAGCGTGTTGGTAATGGATGCCTGGCCAACCACCATGTCAAAGGTAGCAGGACGGTATTTACGTGCAGATACGATGAAGTTTTCCATGGTTTTGCTTCGTTCTTTTTTCGGGATTGTGGCCCATAAGCCAGAGACAAAAGTATGGGTTTTTGGTCAAGGATAAAAAATAATTTTTTAAAATATCATCGGGCCTCCGGGGGGATTATTTTTATGCTGTTTTTTAGCAGGGTCGTGCCATTGGGTCGTATAAATTTTTCTAACTTTGCCCCACCCTGAAAATCTTAAAACACAACTTTTAAAAGACAAAATATGGAAAAAATACTTGTAATCGGATGTGCCGGTCAGATAGGATCAGAATTAACCATCGAGCTGCGGAAATTATATGGCGATTCCAACGTAGTAGCCACAGATATTAAGCCCGCCGATAAGGAAATAACCGAAGGTGGCCCTTTCGAGATCCTGGATGTGCTGGATACCCACCGTTTGTTTGGTACTGTGAGCCGCAATAAGATCACACAGATCTATCACCTGGCAGCCATTCTCTCGGGCAATGCCGAAAAGAAGCCCATTGCCAGCTGGCATATCAACATGGAAAGCTTGCTGAACGTGCTGGAGTTGTCGCGCGAGCTCAATCTCAACAAAGTGTTCTGGCCCAGCTCCATTGCTGTATTTGGACCTACTACGCCCAGGGTAAATACCCCGCAGTTTACTGTAATGGAGCCCAGCACTGTTTACGGCATCAGTAAACTTGCCGGTGAGCGCTGGCTGGAGTATTACTATCAAAAGTATGGTGTAGATATCAGAAGCCTGCGCTATCCCGGACTTATCAGCCATAAAACAGAAGCAGGTGGAGGAACAACCGATTATGCCGTTGAGATCTTTTACGAAGCCATCCGGGAAAAAAAATACGAATGCTTCCTGAGCGAACAAACTTACCTCCCAATGCAGTTTATGGATGATGCCATAAAAGCCACAATTGCTGTAATGGAGGCACCTGCCGAGAAGATCAGTGTAAGATCAAGTTACAATGTTGCAGGCATAAGTTTCAGCCCCGAAGAAATTGTGGCAGAGATCAAAAAGCGGATCCCTGAGTTTGAGATCACCTATAACCCCGATTTCAGACAGGCCATTGCCGAATCATGGCCACAAAGCATTGATGATAGTGTGGCAAGGGAAGACTGGGGGCTGAATAATACCTATGACCTTAAAAAGATGGTTGATGTGATGCTTAGCGAGGTAGCCAAAAAATTTGACTGATGCATGGCAGGCTTAATAGATACTCATACCCATTTGTACCTTGAGCAGTTCGATGGTGATCGCTCCCTGGCAGTGGAAAGAGCCCTGGCAAAAGGGGTGGAAAAAATGCTTCTGCCCAATGTGGACCAGGATACCATTTTACCCATGTTGCAACTATGCAGGGATTTTCCTGATCACTGCCTGCCTATGATGGGGCTGCACCCCACTTCAGTTAAGCCCGGGTATGAAACAATCCTCGAAGAAATGTATGTCAGGCTCAAAAATGAGTACTATGTGGCCGTGGGCGAAACAGGCATTGACCTTTACTGGGACAAGACCCACAAAGGCCTGCAGGTAAATGCTTTCAGGACTCAGATCGAATGGGCCCTTGAGTTTGACCTGCCGGTGGTGATCCACTCCCGCAACTCAGTCGATGAGATCATGGAAGTGCTGGAGCCTTACAGAAACAATGGCCTGAAAGGGGTTATGCATTGCTTCCCGGGTGATGTGCAGCAAGGAAGATGGTTTGTCGACTTTGGATTTGTGCTGGGGATAGGTGGGGTGGTTACCTACAAAAAATCCCTTATGGCTGAGGTGGTGAAGCAAACCAGCCTGGAGCATCTCATACTGGAAACCGATGCGCCCTATCTGCCGCCTGTTCCCTATCGGGGAAAACGAAATGAACCTGAATTTTTGCCTTTTATTGCAGAAAAGATAGCAGAAATCAAGGGTATAAACAGCCTGGAGGTTGCAAAGGAAACATCCGGCACCTCCAGGTTGTTGTTTGGATTGTAGGCAAGAATGGTATTTTCGGCTATGGGGAATATATTTGCCCCGTGCTTGTATTGCAAGTATTAAGATCTGTTTGCGCTACTTTTAAAACCTGTACACTATGGAAAATATAACCCTGGAAAACTACCTGGTGAAAGAGCCCGTAAACCTGGCTGCCATACCCACTATTCCGGATGATGGTGCATCAAAAAAAGAAATTAAAAAAGCCTTAAAAGAGGTAGGTAAAAAACTTGCTAAGATGCAGGATGTACTGTATGCCCACAACAGGTATGGTGTCCTGGTTTGCTTACAGGGAATGGATACCTCGGGGAAAGACAGCCTGATAAGAGAAGTGTTCAGCAAATTTAATCCCCGCGGCGTGGTAGTGCATAGTTTTAAACCACCCACCAGTAAAGAGTTACAGTATGATTATCTGTGGCGTCACTATGTTGCACTTCCTCAAAAAGGGAAGTACTCAGTTTTTAACCGCAGCCATTATGAAAACGTCCTGGTAACGCGTGTAAACCCGCAATACCTGCTCAATGAAAATATTCCCGGAATTCTCAGCGAGCAGGATATCCCTGCCGATTTCTGGGATAAACGATTTAACCAGATCAGGAATTTTGAGAAACACATTGCCCAGAACGGAACCATTGTTTTAAAGTTTTTTCTTCACCTTAGCAAAGAGGAACAAAGAAAGCGGTTGCTCAGACGCCTGGAAAAAAAGAAGAAGAACTGGAAATTTGCGCCCAGCGATATTTCTGAAAGAAAGCTGTGGGATGAATACTGGAGGTATTATGAACAGGCAATAAACAATACCTCACTGCCTCATGCCCCGTGGTACATTATACCTGCCGATGATAAAAATGCAGCCCGGTATATTGTGGCAAAAATCATTTACGAAGTAATGTCAAAGTATACAGATATTCAGGAGCCTGAGCCCGAAGACCTGGTAAAGGAGAATATTGAACTGTATAAAGAAAAGCTTAGCCACAAAGACATATAATATTTGGAAAAAAGGATAAATTTTACAGCGCCTGTGTATTAATTTGGCCGCGGTCTTCCGGAACAGGCAAGATCGGGAGGTAATGTACTTGCCGGAATGGCTCAATCAAAATAAATTGTAAAAACTCTATAACAGCAAAAGCAAAACATGACTCAGCAATCCAAAATACTTGTCATTTATACCGGTGGCACCATTGGTATGGTAGAAGATTCTGAAACAGGTGCCCTCAATCCTTTTGATTTTGAGCATTTAACAGAGCAGATCCCTGAAATAAAAAAGTTTGGCTTTAAGATTGAGAGCATCTCTTTTGACCCCATCATCGATTCATCCAATATGCAGCCCGAAGTATGGACGCGCCTTGCCGTGATCATAGAAGAGAATTATGAGAACTACGACGGGTTCGTCATTCTGCACGGATCCGATACCATGGCCTATACGGCCTCGGCGCTGAGCTTTATGCTGGAGAACCTTTCCAAACCGGTGATCCTTACCGGCTCACAGTTGCCCATTGGAATGATAAGAACCGATGGCAAGGAGAATTTTATTACCTCCCTGGAGATTGCCGCCGCCAAAAAAGACGGGAAAGCCCTGGTTCCTGAAGTTTGCATTTATTTCGAATACCAGCTTTACAGGGGCAACCGTACGCACAAATTCAACGCGGAGCACTTTGAAGCTTTCCGCTCGGTCAATTACCCGGTTCTGGCTCGTGCCGGAGTGGATATCCGTTACGATTTCAGTGCTATCCACGATGCAGTTGGGCAGGAGTTCAGGATATTTACCGCGATGAATCCCGGAGTGGCCGTTCTTACATTGTTTCCTGGTATAACCCGTGATATTGTAAAAGCCATTGTAAACATAGAGGGGTTGAAAGCACTGGTGCTGGAAACTTTTGGGTCAGGGAATGCACCCACTTATCCCTGGTTTGTTGAAGAGCTGGAACAGGCCATTAAAAACGGGCTGATCGTTTACAACGTGACACAGTGCCGCGGAGGTAGTGTGAAAATGGGGAAATACGAAACCAGCATGGAGCTTTTAAAGATAGGGGTAATCAGTGGGTACGACATTACACGTGAGGCGGCCATTACCAAACTGATGTACCTGCTGGGGCATAACTATCCGCTGCAGCGCCTTAAAAAGTATCTGCAAACTTCTTTGCGGGGCGAAATGACCGTGGAATAAACAAACGAGGCTATTTTGCCTGCTTAGCCCGGGTTGCCTTATCTACCAGGTAAATGATGGATTGAAACGTTTTTTCGCTATGCATGCTCAGCCCGATCTCACAGGTTCGGCTGGTGGAATAGCCTTGCACACTTTGGGTTGTTTGCTCTCTGATGGTCCGCAATCCGTGGGCATTGAGTTCCGGGTAGCTGAATCCTCTGTCGCCGGCAAAGCCACAGCAATTGGCATCCACCACGGTAACTTTCTTTGAGCACAATGATGCAAGTTTCACCAGCGATGCTTCCAGCCCCATTTTTTTAGCACTGCAAACAGCAAAAACAGCCACCTCATCCTCCAGGGGTTCAAATTCGAGCTTATCCAGTAAGTGCTCCAGGATAAAAGCTACCGGCTCATGCAATTTAAGTTCCGGCTCCATGTTGGTTTTCATGGTATACAGGCAAGGGCTCATATCGCACAATATGGGATAGCTGCCATTGTTACTGGCCTTGCGCAAAGCCTGCTGCAACTCATCCGACTTGTACTTCCCCTGTTCAGTGTATCCTTTGCTAGAGTAAGCCATCCCACAACAAAGCTGATGAACTTTTTCAGGGATAATGACTTCATATCCCGCTTTATGAAGCAAGGCCGGCAGCTTATCGGTAAGAGGAATTTTTTCCGGGTAATCATCTGATACCCCCATGCCTCTGTTGATACAGGAGGGGAAGTAAACTACCTTGAGTGGATTGGATGTGTCGAAAGTGTGTGTGGCTATTTTTTTTCCACCTCTGGGAAACCAGGGAGTCCATTGGGGTAGAGCGTTGCCGGTAACCGAACGGAGTCCTTTGCTGATGGTTTTCATGGCAGAATCGCCAATAACCTTTTGAGTATAATGTGCCGTATTGAGTCCTAAAGATGCCATCCTTACCACCAGCGAAGTGTTTTTAGCCATAGAAGAAGCAATCTTCTTTTGCCAGGGCTTGATCTTTCCAGCTCTGAGCTTTTTTACCATTTCTCCTGTGTCAATTTTAACAGGACAATTGATGGCACAGAGTCCATCAGTTGCACAGGTCTGGTCGCCGTCATAATCAAATGAATTTTCAAGGGCTGCAAGGATGTGGGCCTCGTGGCCGGTGTTTTTCAGCCTTGCCATTTCCCTGAGCACAACGATCCGTTGCCGGGGGGTGAGGGTCAGGTCGGTTGAAACACAAACCGGTTCACAAAATCCGCATTCAATACACTTATCCACAATCTCATCAACGGGCTCGAGAGGTTTAAGGTCTTCAAGGTGGGCTGTGGGGCTGTCGTTGAGGATCACTCCGGGATTGATCAGGTATCCGGGATCGAAGATCTTTTTGATCTCCCTCATGATCTCCATGGCCTGCGCTCCCCATTCCTTTTCCACAAAAGGAGCCATGTTTCTGCCGGTGCCATGCTCTGCCTTCAGGGAGCCATCATATTTATCCACCACCAGCTCTGCCATTTCATCCATAAACCGGGCATAGCGCTTTACCTCTTCCTGCGTATTAAAATTCTGATTAAAAACCACATGAAGATTCCCCTCCAGCGCATGGCCAAATATCACTGCTTCATGGTATCCATACTTTTGAAAAAGCTGCTGCATTTCCAGGGTAGCCGGAGCAAGAGTTTCCAGCGGAAATGCCACATCCTCGATAATGACCGTGGTACCTGTTTGCCGCATCGCTCCCACAGAAGGGAAAAGTCCTTTCCGGATATCCCATAAGAGGTTGTATTCTGCCGGAATGTCTGTAAACTCCAGTGGCAAAAGTACCGGGATCCCCAACAGGCCAAGCTTGATCTTATCCGTGTTTTTCTTCAGTTCTTCACTGCTGTCAGCCCTTGTTTCCACAAGAAGGGCAGCAGCATCTTCCGGTAAGCCTTTCAGAAAAGAAGGCATCCCCTCGTTATTCTCCACCGAACGCAACCCGGCCCTGTCAATGATCTCAACAGCAGCTACCGGTTCTTTTTTCAATATGGTGGTTGCAAGACAGGCTTTCCCAATATCGGGAAAGATCATCAGTGCACTTGCCTTGAATTTATGTTCGTGAACCGTGTAGTAGGTGATCTCGGAAATGAACGCAAGGGTACCTTCAGATCCGATCATCAGGTGATTGATCACATCAAATGGATCTGAGAAATCTACCAGGGCATTGAGGCTGTACCCGGTGGTGTTTTTCATTTTATATTTATCCCTGATCCTTTGAGAAAGCTTGCGGTTGCCCTGCAGTTTTTTTACCAGCGATTCAATCCCACTGATAATATGAGGGTGAGATTGGGCAAACTGCTTTTTACTCTCATGGTTTGAGGTATCCAGAATGGTTCCGTCATTAAAAATGATGCGAATGCTATGTATGGTGTTGTAAGAGTTTTGTTCCGTACCACAGCACATGCCGCTGGCATTGTTGGCAGCAATACCCCCTATCATACAGGCATTTATGGAAGCCGGGTCAGGCCCGATTTTTCTTCCCCAGGGTGCGAGGATCATGTTGGCACGATTGCCGATAATACCGGGTTGTAATTTTACCAGTAATCCGTCGTCGAGCACTTGCCAGGACTTCCAGTTGCCGGCGGCAACAATAAGCACGGAGTCGCTGATGGCTTGCCCTGATAGGCTGGTTCCCGCGGCACGAAACGTAACAGGGATATTAAGTTCAAAGGTAATTTTGAGTATTTTTGATACTTCATCCTCGTCATGGGCCATGATCACCAGTTTGGGAATTAGCCTGTAAAAAGAGGCATCAGTGCCCCATGCAATTGTTTTTAACGGGTCGTGAAACATCCTGTTCTCAGGAATAAACCCAAGAAGTGCCTGATAAAGTTTCTGATAATTTCCGTTGAGCATTTCTAAAGCTTGTGATAATATAAATTCTGAAGCCAAAAGTAAGGAAAAATATAATGATACACCCAGGTGAAACGTTTCTGAAAGATAAAACCATTCCTTCTAAGTTGCGTATAACTGATAAGGTATTTCAGGAACAACCAGGATGACCAAATACTTAATAACCATTTTTTTATGAGT
This sequence comes from Bacteroidales bacterium, assembly GCA_007135645.1. Taxonomy (GTDB): domain Bacteria; phylum Bacteroidota; class Bacteroidia; order Bacteroidales; family UBA7960; genus SKVR01. Next base: position 1,087 of record SLIL01000236.1, on the reverse strand, counting down.
AAACTGAAGTATTACAGGGAAAAGCTCAGGGAGGCTATCAATTTTGTGGAGCGTGATGTATGGAAAATACCTCTCTCTAAACTTCCCAAAGGAAAGTCGTTTGTTATTAAACAGCTCAGGATCTTCATATTGGCATTCAGGGGATTTAAGGAAGATGACCTCCATTTGCGTGCATCGTCTCTTACCTATTATTCTTTGCTTGCCATAGTGCCGGTTGTGGCAATGGCTTTTGGTATTGCAAAAGGTTTCGGGCTGGAAGCTTTCATGGAAAACCAGCTGAGAGAGGTTTTTATTGGCAGGGAAGAGGTATTTAACTGGATCATGGGTTTTGCCTACTCCATGCTTGAGACGACCCAGGGAGGTATCGTGGCAGGGGTAGGTCTGGCCATATTGCTGTATACCATTATCATCGTGATGTTCAATGTAGAAGAATCGTTTAACGGGATCTGGCAGATAAAGCAATCCCGTCCTTTTGCCCGAAAAGTAAGCGATTATTTTGCGATGATGTTTGTTGCCCCGTTGTTTTTTATTCTATCAAGTACCGCCACCGTTTTTCTTACCACCCGTGTTGCTGAGATATCCGGTAGCCTTGAGCTATTCCAGTTTTTGAGCCCGGCTATCATGTTTCTGGTAAACCTGACTCCCTACGTTTTAATATGGATCGTGTTTACGTTGTTGTATATGGTTATGCCCAATACCAATGTGAAGTTTAGTTCTGCAGTTATCGGTGCTGTTATTGCCGGGTCTGTGTTTATTTTTATCCAATGGGCTTACATTTATTTCCAGGTGGGGGTTTCAAGGTACAATGCCATATATGGTAGTTTTGCCGCATTACCCCTGCTGCTGCTCTGGATAAGGATAAGCTGGCTGATTGTGCTCTTTGGGGCTGAGATCTCCTATGCCAACCAGAACGTGGAGCACTACGAGTTTGAGCATGAAACAAAGAATATCAGCCCATTCAACAAGAAGGTGCTCTCTTTATACATATATAATCTGCTTGCCAAAAGGTTTGCCAACGGTGAGCCACCTCTAACCCCACCTCAGATATGCGAGGAACTTGAGATGCCCATTAAGATCACCCGTGAGG